>JBGPBA010000251.1:0-3251 GCA_041481005.1 Candidatus Krumholzibacteriia bacterium
CGCCTCCCGCCGATGGCAGCGTTCTTTACCAGACGCCAACGCTGCCCACGGTGACCATTGGGGGCATCGCCACGAAAGTGCTGTACTCCGGTCTTGCGCCAGGGTTCCCAGGTTTGTATCAGGTCGACGTACAAGTACCGAGTGGACGTCGAGGCACCGGGCGCCGCGCGCAAGACTCTCTTCGAGACGGAGGCGATCTCGACGCCTCAAATCCCCGTGACGCTGTACCAGAATCATCCGAACCCCTTCAACCCGCGGACGATGATTCGATTTTATCTGCCCGAGACACGGGAGATCGTGCTCGACATATACAATGTCGCGGGCGTGCGCGTCGCGAGGCTCGCCGAGGGAAGGATGGAGAGGGGTTATCACGAAGTGGCCTGGGATGGAAGAAATAGCTCCGGGTCGATCTGCGCTTCGGGAGTCTATTTCACGAGGCTCAAGGCGGGCAAGGCGCAGACGAGCCGAAAGATGCTGATTCTAAGATAGGGCGGGGCTGTCCCTCCCAAACATTACATCCACCTTGCTATTCCTGCAGTTAGCTGATTCTGGGAAGCAGGCGGCAGAATGTCCCAAACAGAGAGTCGTTATGAAGAGGGTTGCGTTTGGGGAGCCAGATTATTTCTATCCGAACTTGGGGTGTCCCGCTGGTTAACACTGACTCTTGAAACGTGTACCGCCGCCGAGCCCCCATATCCCGAAAATCTATAAGGGTTTGCACGATTGCCCGCTTGGTGACGGGACTCTCTCTTCCGGAGGGGACCCCTCGCCGCGATACGAAGTTCGCCCACAAACTCGCTGCAATCGCCCAAAACTCTCTGACTCTCTCGATTAGGCCCTGATTTGGTTAACAGCTTTCTTATTCTGGGGTCCCAGATTCACGAATACGAAATATCCTGCGACTGAAGATTGCTGGTTTGGCGAATGCAGCTCATTTCATCGCCTGTCCCTCCAAAGAACTCCGTACCAGCACGGTGCGACCTCAGCGCTGAAATAGTGGTGCGTACGATGATGAAGAACATGCGGCGTATATAATGCTCGGATCACGGTAAGCGCAAGTACTGCAATGCGGACGGATTAAATGGAAGGCACAGGGGCCGCCGCTTGGGCCCTGTGCGACACGACCCGCGCAACACACGAAGCACTATTTCACAGCGGCTGCGATGATAGGGTCGAGATCCTTGAATCTCGCGAGCCACGCCCGGCGCTCCGCGCGAAGCGATTCCTGGAGCGCCTTCAGCTCGGCCGGCGCGTAGTATCGCGCGAGGTCGAAGGCGGCGAGGTCGAGGCCCGGGATCGAGTCGGGCACCTCGTAGCCCCAGTACTCGTCTCGCTTCCACACGACGCCCGAGCGCGCGATCTCGCGGATGACCGCCGCGGAGTCCTGGATGCGGATCTTGCGACCCGCCAGCACCGCGACCTCGATGAGGCACGCCTCGGCGCCCGCGACCTTCCCGGCGTCGATGCCGTCGAGGATCGTCTTGAGATCGTTCTTCGCCCTCACGCGCTTGCCCTCGGATGAGACCTCGTAGAGAACCGAGGAGATCTTGAATGACGCCCGCTCGCCGCTCGCGAGCGTGATCTCGGCCATCGTGCCGACATCCGCGTGCTTTGCGCCGCCGAGATACGCGCGGAGCTTCTCGATCGCGGCCGGCGAGCCGAGCGGCTCGGAGCTGCGGTCGAGGGTCCGCCCGCCGAATCCTCCCGTATTGAGAAGGAAGCACTGGACCTTCGGATTCTTCGTAATGATACGATAGAAGAGATTCCCCTCTTCGCCTTCGGAGCCGACGATGAATGGGTTCGTGCCGACCTCGCGCACCGATTGTCCCGCCTTCGTCGGGTCGGCCGCCGAGGTGATGATCGACTCGCCGAGCATGAAGTACGCGGCGGCCTGCTCGGGATTGAGCCTCGCCGCCGGCGGGACGATCGTCTCGCGCCGCGTGATGAAGAAGATGAGATCGACGTGGTCGAGGTCGATCCGCTGGTCGGTGAAGTCGAGCTCGCGCCGCACGACGATCCCGCGCCCGTTGAAGCACTGTCCGCCCGGCGCGAACGGGTGGTCGTACTTGAAGAAATCGACGTCCAGGGTCTTCGGGTCGACGTAGACGTTCTCGAGGACCGCCGACGGGCTGATGGCGCCCGCGTACAGGAGCGGCTGGCCTTCAGGCTCGAGCCCCTCCGTTTTGATGTAGGCATTGTCCTCGGTGCCGAAGGCCGCGCCGTCCTCCGTCATCACGAAGAAATCATCCTGGCGAATGACGACCGTCTCGCCCCTCTTGGGATCGAGCCAGAAGTGGTGGACTGAGAGCGTGGTCTTGCCAGTGCCGCTGAGCCCGAAGAAGAGAGCCCCCTTGTCCTCGAGCTTCCCCGCCGCCCCGTCGAACGCCCGGATCACCTTGCCGCCCGCGTGGACGCCGAGGCCACCCCCCTTCCCCGCCTTGAACTTGAGCTTCTCGACGTACATCGCCATGCGGAGATGCCCCTTCTTGATCTCGCCGAAGTAGTCGGTGCCGAGGACGAAGGTCACCCGGTTCGTCGCGTCGACGAGGATGCGGCGCGGGTCGAGGTCGAGCTTCTTCGCCACGTCCCCCCACTCGGGCACCATGATGAGAATCTGATCGGGCGGCTCATCTTCGCGTCCCGCGGGGAGATCGAAGATGAGCTTGTTCCACATGACGAGAAGCCGCGCGTAGCTGCCCGTCACGATCGTGCGGCAGTGGTGGGCGTGCGCCGGATGGAGGCCCATCTGCTTGTCCATGACGAGGAGCTCCACGCCCGAGCTCGCGAGGTAATCGGCCACGGCCTCGAGGATCTTCGCCTGGCGCTCGTCGGGGGCGCCGAAGAAAACCTCGGTGAAGGCCGCCGATCGGCTCACCACCCGCGAGATGAACGCGGGGTTGCGGTACTTGGTCAAGACGTCGGCCCCGCCCCGCGCCCCGACGGTCGTCGGGTCCTTGAGGGCGAGATTATTGATGGCCGCGCGGTCGCGCGTGAATCGGCCGCCGTCGACGGCGACCTTCGTGATCTTCTCGGCGAGCGTTTTGGCGAGCCCCGAGACGGGCGCCCCGTGTGACAGTCCATTCCCCATAAGAATCCGCTGTTCTCCCTTCCGCTATTCCTTCGGAACCCGCAACTGACGCACCGTATCGATGACCGTGCCGTCCCTGAACTCGATAACGGCGACGATCCGATCTTCGAACTCGGGCTTGCGCGGGCTGCCCGTCATCCTGATTGCCATGTCGTGGAGCTCC
>JBGPBA010000252.1:0-3246 GCA_041481005.1 Candidatus Krumholzibacteriia bacterium
CGGAGCGTGCGCATCGTATCGAGCACCTCTTTGCCGCCCGCCCCGGGCAGGATCATGTCGAGAATGACGAGATCGATGTCCTCTATCCGCTCCCTGAACGCGCGCAATCCGTCCGCCGCGTCGCACGCGATGAGCGCCCGGTAGGAGAGTTTCTCGAGCATGTCGCGGCCGAGCTTGCGCACGATCGGCTCGTCGTCAATGAAGAGGACGAGCTCGCCGCGCCCGGTGGGCACCGGCGCCCTGTGCTCGCCCGAGGCTTCGGCCGCTCCGGCGGCTGCATGATCGCCCGCACCGCACGCCCCCGAGACGGCGTCCGGTTCCGCGGCGCCCTGCTCCTCGACGGCTGTTTCGGCACCGCGCCCCTCGGCGGACGGCTGCTTCTCGGCCGCCCGTTCCTCCGCCGTCCGCTCTTCCGCCGGGAGATAGATATTGAACAGCGTGCCGCGGCCGACCTCGCTGTATACGTTGATGAAGCCCTCGTGCGCGTCGATGATCTCGTGGACGAGGTTCAAGCCGAGGCCCATCCCGGCGGCGCGCTTTTTCGAGGTGAAGTACGGCTCGAAAATCCTGGCAAGGGTCTCCTTGTCCATCCCGACGCCCGTATCGGAGATCGACACGCGCACGTATGCCGCGCGCTTCATCTTGACGTTCATTCGGGCGGACGATTCGTCGAGATAAACGTTCTCGCTCGAGATCATGAGCTTGCCGCCCTCGGGCATCGCGTCGCGGGCGTTCAGACAAACGTTGAGGAAGGCCTGCTCGAGCTGCCCCGGGGCGCCGAGCACCGGCGAAAGGCTCCGGTCGAGGTTGAGCTCGATGATAATCCGCCGGTCGATCGTCCGCTCGAGGAGCTTCACCGCCTCGCGCAGAAGCGCATTGCAGCTCGCGGGGCTGCGCTCGCGGCTCCGGTCGCGAGCGAAGGTGAGAAGACGCCCCGTGAGGTCGCAGGCCTTTTTCGCGGAGCGCTCCACGATCTCGAGGTACTGACGGAGCTCATGCCCTTCGTCGACGAGATCCATCATGAAGCTCGTATAGCCGAGGATGCCCTCGAGGAGATTGTTGAAATCGTGGGCGATGCCGCCCGCCATCATCCCGACCGCCTCCATCTTCTGGGATTGGACGAGGAGGTTCTGGATGCGCTTTTTTTCCGTGTTATCTATGAAAAATTGAACGTGGCCGCTCGGGGCGCCGCCGCGCGCGCCGCAGCCGGACATGTTGAGCACGATGTCCCTCGTGCTCCCGTCCTTCCGCCGCAGGAGGAGCTCCATGTTTTCGGCCGCGCCGGTCGCCGCGAGCGCATCCGCGATGCGCGATCGGTCCTCGGGCGAGAAGAGCTCGGGAGGGGTCGCGGCGCCGACGATCTCGCTCCCCGCGTAGCCCGTGAGGAGCTCGGCGCCCCTGTTGAAGAAGCGGTATGAGCCGGCCTGATCGAGCACGGCAATCCCAACGATGTTATCGAGAACGGCCGCCAGGATCTCCGGTGCCTCCGAGAGCCCGCCGTCTTTCTTCCGGCCGACGCGCGGCGCCGAGCCGGTCCCCCTGGCGTTGTCTGATCCCATAGGTCGATACCCCCCTCATTTTCCATTGAAACAGAAGCGGGAGCCCCGCGTCAACCATGTTTTCCGATTGACGATGCGCCATTGCGATGGTAGCGTCGTTCCCTGTCGGCGGCGGCGGCCGGAGCCCCGCCGCTCGTGACGTTACATCGGATCGATCGAAAACAGAGGGGGATTCCCGATGGATGCCAAGACGCTGGCAAAGATCTACAAGACAATCGACACCTACCGCGACGCCATGGTCGTTCTACAGGAGCAGCTCACCGCCATTCCCGCGCTCGGGCCGACGAATGACGGCGAGGGAGAGGGAAAGAAAGCGGCCTTTTTCCAGGAATGGCTCGAGAAGGAGAAGATCTTCGATACGATCGACCGGTATGACTCGCCTGACAGCAGGGTGCCGGGCGGCGTACGTCCCAATATCGTCGCGATCATGAAAGGCAAATCGAGCAAGCGGCGCATCTGGGTCATGGGACACACCGACATCGTCCCCCCGGGGGACATGAAGCTCTGGAACAGCGACCCGTACAAGGTCAAGGTCGAGGGGGGAAAGATCTACGGCCGCGGCGTCGAGGACAATCAGCATGGCATCGTGACCCCGCTTTTCGCGGCCAAGGCGCTCAAGGAGCTCGGCATGCCCCCGGCGTACGACGTCGGAATCGTCGTCGTCGCCGACGAGGAGACCGGGAGCGAGCACGGCATACAATTTCTCCTCAAGGAGCATAACATTTTCAAGAAAGGGGACTTCGTCGTCGTCCCCGACGCGGGGGTTTCGGACGGAACCATGATCGAGGTCGCCGAGAAGTCGATTTTCTGGCTCAAGTTAGAGACGAAGGGCAAGCAGTGCCACGCCTCCACACCGGCGCAGGGAATTAACGCCCACCGGGCAGCAGCGCACCTCATCGTACGCCTCGACAAACTCTACGAGCTCTATCCGCAGCGCAACGAGGTCTTCGACCCGCCGATCAGCACGTTCGAGCCGACGAAGAAGGAAGCGAACGTTCCCAACATCAACACGATCCCCGGGGACGACGTCTTCTACCTCGACATGCGTATCCTGCCGGAGCTCAAGATCGACGACGTGTACAAGACGATTGTCGCGACGGCGAAAGAGGTGGAGAAGGAGTTCGGCGTCAAGATCAAGATGGATCCCGCGCAGCGCGAGGACGCGGCGCCCGCGACCCCGCCCGACGCGCCGGTCGTGAAGGCGCTCTCCGCCGCCATCAAGGACGTTTACAACGTAAAGGCGAAGCCCATGGGAATCGGCGGGGGCACGGTGGCGGCGTTTTTCCGCCGCGCCGGGATCGGCGCCGTGGTCTGGTCGAAGATCGACGAGGTCGCGCACCAGCCGAACGAGTATACGATCATCGATAACATGGTCGGGGACGCGAAGGTCTTCGCGCACCTGTTCCTGCAGGAATAGAACGGTAAGCGGCTCGCCGGATACATATCGAATAATCACCGCCGCGAGCGGGGGATATGAGTGCGTGCGCTCCTCAAAAATCTCCTTATTCTCGCCCTCTTCGCGGGGCTGAGCTTCACGTTCTTTCACATCGCGCTCAACGGCAGCTTCTGGTACAGCGACGATTTCCTCGCGCTCAGCCACAACCTTCGCATGACGGAGGGCAAGCTCTCGCTCTTCGACAGCATGCCGCCGTTCAAGTTCCAGCCCCTCGTCTACGGCATCTCGTAC
>JBGPBA010000253.1:0-3244 GCA_041481005.1 Candidatus Krumholzibacteriia bacterium
AACGGTGGTGCCGAGAACGCGGTCTTCTCCAGGCGATCGACCCCCGCGTCAAGATCGTCTCGATCCTCGCCCTGCTCATCGCATGCTCCCTCGCTCGAAGCATTCTCGTTCTTCTCGCGCTGTACGCTTTCGCGACTGCGCTCGCCTTCGCGTCGAGGATCGGGGTCGGTACCTTCACGAGGCGAGTCTGGGTCTTCATTCCGCTTTTCACCGGCGTCATCGCCATTCCCGCTCTCTTTCTCACCCCGGGAACGAGGATCGCTTCGGCGGGCCCGTTCGTCGTAACCCTCGAGGGGGCGAAAACGGCGCTTCTCCTTGTTTTGCGCGTCTCCTCATCCGTCTCATACTCCGTCCTACTCATTCTGACAACGCCGTGGGTCGGAATTCTCCAGGCCCTGAGGCGGCTGCGGGTGCCCGTGCTCGTCGTGTCGCTCATCTCGCTTTCCTACCGCTACATGCTGCTGCTCCTTCGAACCCTCGGAGAGCTTTTCCTCGCGCGAAAGAGCAGGATCATCGCGTCTCTTTCGCTCCGGAAGGAGATCGCCTTTGTTTCGCGAAGCGCCGGATACCTTTTCCTCAAGTCTCTTCACCTCGCGGAAGGAGTTCACATGGCAATGGTCTCGAGGGGATTCGACGACGCAGGCGACGGGGACTCGACGGGACCCGCGCCTTCCGTCGGAGAAAACGTTTTCGAGCTCGTGAACGTCTCGTACACGCACCCCGGGGGCATACCGGGCGTTGCCGTCGAGAAGCTCTCGATCCCGCGGGGGCGCTGCACGGTGCTTCTCGGACCGAACGGCTCCGGGAAATCGACGCTGCTCACCATCCTCGACGGCCTCGTTTTTCCACAGACCGGGGTGGTGCGGGGGCTCGGGGCCGATCTCTCCGAGCGCGCCCTCGAGACGGGCGGCTTCCGAACCTTCTTCAGGAGCATGGTCGGCCTGCTCTTCCAGGACGCCGACATACAGTGCTTTTCGCCGACCGTCCGCGAGGAGCTCGCGTTCGGACCGAGGCAGAAAGGGATGGATGAAAAGGAGGTCGATCGGCACGTCGAGGCGGCCCTCGCCGCACTCGGCATCGAGGAGATCGCCGAGCGCTACCCGTACACTTTGAGCGGGGGCGAGAAGAAGCGCGTCGCGATCGCCTCCATCCTCACGGTCGACCTCGAGGTCTACCTGCTCGACGAACCGACGGCAAATCTCGATCCCGCGGCGGAGGGCATTCTCATCGACATCCTCGCCGGGCTCGCCGAGAACGGGAAGACGCTCGTCGTCGCCACGCAGGATCTCGTCCTCGCCCAGCACATCGCGGACGTGGCGGTCGTGCTCGGCCACGAGCGCCGTCCCCTTTTCATCGGCCCGATCGAAGGTGCGCTCGGCGACGCGGCGCTTCTCGAGAAAGCGGGCCTCGCCCACGGGCATCGGCATCCACACCGGCGCATGAGCGCCGGAATCCGCCATTCGCATTACACGGAGGAGAAGAAGCCATGAAGACGACCCGATTCGGCGTTTCGATGGATGACGAGCTGCTCATCGGTCTCGACCGCTTCGTTCAGAGGAAGCGGTATCGGAATCGCTCGGAGGCGATCCGGAACCTTGTCCGGGGCGCCCTCGTCGAGGAGGACTGGGGCACGGCGAAGGGCGACGTCATCGGCGTCCTCGTCATCCTCTTCGACCATCGCCAGAGGGAGCTGAGCTCCCGGCTCCTCAAGAAGGAGCACCTCCGCCCCGGCGACATCACGACGCTCCACCTGCATCTCGACCACGAGAACTGCCTCGAAGCGAAGGTGATCAAGGGGAAGCCGGCGGAAGTCCGCGCGATCGCGGATGAGCTCATGGCGATGAAGGGGGTCAAGTTCGGCCGTCTCATCCCGGCCACCGCGGGGAAGCACCTGCGGTAGATCAGGCATGCAGCGGCCGGCCCGGCACCGAGGAGCGTCCGGGCCGTCAGACGATGAGCTTTTCTCCGCACGTCGCGCAGAACACGCCTTCGCCGGAGATGGATGCGCCGCACCTCGGGCACGCCTGGCCGAGCAGCGATCCGCAGAGCGGGCAGAAATTGAAAGACACGGGAGGGTATGAACCGCAGACGGGGCAGACGATTCGCGCGTCCCACCGGAACGCGAGGTAGATGAGGAGGCCGAAGTAGAGGGTGAAGATGACGAGGAGTCCCCAGCTCACCGTCGCCATGGCTCGACGGCGCGAATCGAATAAGACCCAGTTGAAGATCGGCGCATAGCCGAGAAGGTAGATGAACGAGGCGACGAGCGCCGTCCCCCGGCCGCCCCACAGAACGCACGCCAGGAATCCGGCAAGAAGCGCCGCGTTCATCCCTATGACGAATCCGACCTGACCGGGCGACCACCCGCAGGCCCTCCTGCCTTCATCCTCTCGCGGAAAATGTTCCTCCGTCGGAGTCCCGCAGTTCGGGCACACGCGGTATTCCTTGCGGACGGGCCGACCGCACCCGCAGCAGAGCTGCACGAGCTTCGTCCCGCACTCACGGCATGAGACGTCCCCCGCCGGAATCCACCTGCCGCACCCGGGGCACCGCACCGAGCTCTTCGCGCGCCATACGAGATATGCGACAAGCCCCAGCGGCAGCGTGAAGGGCTGAAGCGCCGTCCAAAAACCGACGGGCATCCCGCGCCTCGCGGAGTCGAGATACACCCATATCGTGACGGCGAGCATCGCAACGAGGCCGAGCGCTTGAATGACAGCTCCCCTGCCCCCGAGGACGAACGCGAGCACCGCATGAAAAAGAATAATCGAGAGAAACAGGACGACGAGAAGCTCTCTATTCGAGACCTTCTCCGCCCTGCGACGCGACACCGCTGCGTCATCGCGCGAGAGGATCGTCTCCAACTCAGGGTGCGCGAGGATGTCCTCAATGGGAAGCGAGGGGTCAGGCTGATCGCCCGACAACCCGTAGAGACCGCGAACCCTCCTGGCCTCAGTCTCCCACTCGAGGCATGGGCCGCACTTCTCGAGGTGAACCCGGACTTCTTCCCGCAGAACTTCTCCATCGGCGAAGACGGCCTCGAGGACCTCTTCGCGCACTGCAAGGCATTCAGGAGGAACCGTCCCGGTTCCCATATTGAGGGTCCTATCTTTTTTGCGCGATCCCATCATGATCCATTCTCTCCGGAACCTCAGTCCGCCCGGCCTACGGAGGGTGCTCCTTCCACGCGCCCCGAGAACCTCCTGAGCCTTACCCGCAGGTAGTCCACCGCAAGGAACATCCT
>JBGPBA010000254.1:0-3232 GCA_041481005.1 Candidatus Krumholzibacteriia bacterium
ATTCCTGAAGCGCGGGGTGGCTGCGAGGACGAAGGTGATCGCCTTTTGCAGGTTGATGAGATGGCCGACTGAAACGTAGAGGGGCCTTGTCCGGTCGCGGGTTCTGAGCACGGCGCCGATCGTTCTCCCCGCGGGGTCCTTGATGGGCGAACGGTCGCCCCTCAGCGGCCCCGGCATTTCAAATTCGCCGAAGAGCGGAGATTTGGCGCAGCCGATCGTCGGAACGCCGAGCTCGAGGCCGAGGTGGCTCGCGAAGCCGATCGCGCGCGGGTGGGCGATTCCCTGCCCGTCGCAGAGGATGAGATCGGGCGTTCGAGCGAGCTTCCTCCACGCCTCGAGAAGGGGCGGAATCTCCCTGAACGAGAGGAGGCCCGGGACATAGGGGAACGTGCACGCGCCCTCGAAGCTCGCCGTCTCGACGAGCTCGAGCCCCGGGTAGACGAGAAGCACGATCACCGCGCGAACCGTTTTCTTCGTCGGAAAATGAACGTCGGCCCCCGCGATGAGCCGGACGGGGCGCCCGTCCCAAACGCGTCTCACGAGCCCCGCGAGCCTCTTCTGGATCGCGATTCCCTCGGCCGGAGTGACGTTCCACGCGCTACGCGAGCTCAAACTCTTCCCTCTGGCCGGGTATCCTCGCGTTGAAGCCCCTGTCCCGCAGGGCTGACAGGAGCTTCTCGGACTGATCCTCGTCCCCGTGGACGATGAATATCTCCTTGACCGAGCCCTTGAACGGGGCGACGTACTCGAGGAGCTCGTTTCGGTCCGCGTGGGCGCTGAAGGCGTTGATGACGACGACCTGCGCCCGGAGCGCATGCTCCTCGCCGAAGATCTTGACGAACGGTTCGCGCTCGACGATCCGTCGGCCGAGAGTGTTCTTCGCGACGAACCCCACGATGAGCACCGTGTTGCGCGGGTTGTCGACGGCATGGCGGAGGTGATGGAGAATCCGCCCCGACTCGCACATCCCCGACGCCGAGACGATGATCATGGGGCGGAGGTCGTCGTCGAGCTTTTCAGAGTCTTCGGGCGACGCCACGTAGCTCATGATGCGCTGTCCGAGCGGATCGCCGTTGTTGCGGATCTCCCTGAGCATCTTCTCGTCGAAGCACTCGGGATGCCTGAGAAAGATCTCGTTGATGTTGACGGCGAGCGGGCTGTCGACGTAGACGGGGAGCTGCGGGATGCGCTTCTCGGCGAGGAGCTGGCCCAGATAGAAGACGACTTCCTGCGTGCGCTCGAGAGCGAACGAGGGAATGACGATCTTGCCGCCGCGCGCCGCGGTCTCGCGGACGGTCCGGGCGAGCATCTCCTTCGCGTCTTCGATCGGGGAGTGGACGCGCCCGCCATAGGTGCTCTCGAGGATCATGTAATCGACGTCCGGGGGCCGCTCGGGGCTCTTGATGATCGCGGGATGCGGCCTGCCGAGGTCGACGACGTACGCGACGCGCAGCGTGCTCCGCTTCTTCCGAAATTCGACGAGCGGAAGGGCGGAGCCGAGCACGTGTCCCGCCTCGTAGAACGTCACCGATGTCCCGTCCGCGATCTCGATCGCCGTGTGGTAGGGCTTGCCCGCGATGTACTTGATCGATTCCTCCGCGTCGCGTCTCGTGTATATCGGTTCGCGCGGCGGGAGGTTCTGCTTCTTGTGAATCTTGTTTACGTAGCGGATGTCTTCTTCCTGTATGTGGCCGCTGTCCGGAAGCATCTCGGCGCAGAGATCGCGCGTGGCCTCCGTCGTGAGCACCCGTGCCCGGAAGCCGTGCTTGACAGGTTCGGGATGTTGCCGCTGTGGTCGATGTGGGCGTGCGAGAGCACGCACGCGTGCAGCTCGGCCGGGTCGAACGGGAAGTGCTGGTTCCGCTCGTACGCTTCCTCGCGCCTTCCCTGAAAGAGACCGCAGTCGATGATGAACTTCGCCGAGCCGTTCGTGAAGAGATGCATCGAGCCCGTGACGGTCTGAACGCCGCCGAGAAATCGAACGCGTACCGCCAAGACCAAGCCTCCTTGTGTGTCCCGAAAAGGCCTTCCGCGGCGCTTCTAGAGGTACCGGCGAAGCGTGAGCTCGAGGTGCCGCTTTCTTCCGTCCCGCGAGACGTCGATTTTGTACTTCGTTCCCTCGGACGCCTCGAAGAGCCTCATGATTTCCTCGATGCCGGAGTACTTCGACGCTTTCTTCCCGCCGATCGAGACGACGACGTCGTCCCCCTTGAACCCCGCTGCGTCCGCCGGAGAGCCGGGGAGCACCGCGACGACGGCGATGCCGCCCTTCTCCGTCCGCATGAGCTGGAGCCCGGCGCGGTCGCGATAGAAGGGCTCGGCGAATCGGCCGTTCGGCTCGAGGAGGACGCGCTGGTTCTTGTAGTCGAGGGTGACGGTGAATCGCTCGAGGATGTCGTTTCCGATGACCCCGTCGAACGACGCGAGAGCGGCGAGCCCTTTCGTGCCCGAGCCGATAGCGAGCACCGGACCCCGGAGCACGAAGCCTCCGACGGCGAGGGAATCGAAGCGGCACAGCTCGGCCTCTTCCCGTCCGCCGGCGCCGCGCAGCGCTATTCCCAGAGTGCGCCGGCCTTCCGCGAGGCCGTTTTGCGCCGCGAAGCTCCCTTGGACCAGCGAGCTGTTGGCGCCGGTATCGAGGAGAAAGGTCCCCGCGGGTTTTCCGTCGATCGTTGCCGGCAGGGAAAAGATGTTGTGGACGAGCGGAGCCTCGACGGTGCGCTCCCCGCCGGTCGCCTTGAACGAATCGGGCTCGAAGAACGAGAAGCGCGTTCCCTCGTAGTCGATTCTCGTCGTGAAGCGGCTCAGGAAATCGTAACCGAGGACCCCACCGATCTCCGTTTCTTCAAACAGCTTCAGGAGACCCCCGATCGGGTTCGCGATCGCGGTCTGCTCGGAGAACTCGATTCCGTCGATCGTGAATCCCGGCAGGCGGACCATGTAGAAATTCGCCATGCCGCCGGCGCCCGCCCCGGGGACCTTCCCGCCGAAGGGCAGCTTCATCGCGACGGCGAGGCTCGAGTCGATGACGGTCATGCTGGCGCCCGAGTCGACGAGAAAAAGCTCCTCCACGGGAGGCGTGCCGATCTTCGCCGGAATGAACAGGTGGCGGTACTTGTACACGAACGGGACGCCCTCCGCCGAGCCTCCCTTCGAGAAATGGTAATCCTTTACGTCCGCGGCGGGCGGCAGGAAAAGGACGGGATCGATCGGGGCGTTCGGGGTAATCGTC
>JBGPBA010000255.1:0-3232 GCA_041481005.1 Candidatus Krumholzibacteriia bacterium
CCCATCCCGCCCGTATTCGGCCCCTCATCCCTGTCGTACGCGCGCTTATGATCCTGCGAAGGCGCAAAGAGCCGATAGGTCGTCCCGTCGAAGAGGGCGAGGACGGATATCTCCTCGCCGCGCAGAAACTCCTCGATGACGATCCGGTCGCCGGCCGCGCCGAATTCCCTCTTCTCCATGATGAGAGCGATCGCTTCGCGAGCCTCGGCCGCATCACGAGCGATGATGACGCCCTTGCCCGCGGCGAGCCCGTCGGCCTTGACGACGAGAGGCGGCGTACGGGCTTCGACGGCGCGGCGCGCCGCGGCCGCGTCATCGAATATCTCGAAGGCACCCGTCGGAATCGCATGGCGCGCCATGAACTCCTTCGCCCAAACCTTGCTCCCCTCGAGACGAGCGGCGGATTTCCCGAATCCGAATACGCGAAGACCCTTCGAGTGAAAAAGATCGACGATTCCCGCGACGAGCGGCGCCTCGGGACCGACGACGGTGAGATCGATCTTCATCCGCGCCGCAAAAGCGGCGAGCGACGCGACGTCGTCCGCGCCCACGCTGACGCACTCGGCCAGCTCGGCGATGCCGGCGTTGCCGGGTGCGGCGTAGATCTTGTCGACGCGGGGGGATTGGGCGAGCTTCCACACGAGCGCGTGCTCGCGACCTCCGCTTCCGACGACGAGGATTCTCATGAGATCTCGATTCCTCCGGGGACCGGCGCTTCCGGGTCAAGCGTCTCGCGGAAATTTCACGCCCAATGATTATCACACGAGCCGGCCCGACACAAAGCGAGATTTTCGGAAACGGACGGGCACGCGAAGTCTCAATCCTTCGTCGGAAGAAAATGGGACGCGTTGTTCATGACGAGGATATCCTCGTCCGAAATCCCCTCGATGAGATAGTCGGAGAACTCGTCCGTCCAGGGGCAGATTCCGAAACGAGTCACGAGGGCATCCGGGAGGTTCGATCTGAGATAGATCGAGAAACGCTCGGTGAGCTCGAAGGTCGACATCGCCGTCTGCGAATTGAGCGTGTACCCCTTCCGCACGACTTCGGGCACCTCGTGCCTCCCCTCGCGGAAGGAGGCGAGGTACGACTCCGAGCCGACCCCCTCCGGGCACGCCGCCGCCGCGAGCATGACGCCGCCGTCCTCGAGGGCGTAGGATGCGTGCCGAAGCGCCTTGTGGCTCTGGAGGAGATTTATGTCCTTCGGGAATCCTCCCGCCGAGACGATGACCGCCTTGTAGGGGTGAGCGACGCGCACGCGGAAGTTGCTCGAGAGAAAATCGCACGCGGCCCGGTGCGAACGGTCGAGCTCCCCCGCGTTGAGGAACACGACGTTCCCCCGCTGATCGGATACGACGTTGACCGCGAAGATCGGCTTGTCGAGGAGCCGGGCGCCCGCGAGCATGTCCTCGTGAACGGGGTTGCCGTCGAGGTTTCCGGGACGGCAGCCCGCGGACAAACCCTCCCCGGGATCGGCCCGGAGCGACAGGCGATGATTGGCGAGGATCGTCTCCTCCCCCGCTACGCCGGGGAGAACGAGTTTGCGCGCCCCGCCGAAGCCCGCGAAATAGTGGAACGAGACGGTGCCGAGCGCGATGACGAGCGCCGAGCTCGCGACCACCGCGTTGAAAAGACAGCGGGTGCCGGCCGCGGTCGTTCCGACCTCGGCGAGCGACGCCCTGTCGGCCGCGTTGTGCTCGATCACTTTCCATCGGGAAAGAATCGAGGCGCCGAGGTGCGCCTCGAGCTCGTCCGTGCGATGCCCCCGGTGGGCTCCCATCGCGAGGACGATCGAGACCCGCTCGGGACCCGCCCCGGCTTCTTGGAGGTAGGCGAGCAGCACCCCGAGAGCCCTGCCGGTGCTCGCGCCCCGTGTCAGGTCGGAGATGAGAACCGAGATCGATCCCGTGCGGGGGATGATCTTCCCGAGTGCGATCGTTCCGACCGGCTTGTCGAGGGCGACGCCGAGAGCCTTCTCGACGCCTTCAATCGGCCGGGGAAAGGTCTCCCCCACGAGCCGGATCGCGCTCCGCGAAGCGAGGTCGAGCTCGTACGCGTCGCTTCCATATGGAAGGGAGAATCGCACTCCGTCCTCCGAGAAAACGGGGTGTCGCGCGCGGAGCGCCCGCGCGTCACGTTATCCTGCCAGCAAACGATCAATCGGGAAGGATGTGCGTGCCGGCGGACCCTTTGCACGCCTCATGGAGCATCCCCGCATCCGAGATGATGACGTGCTTTCCACCCGAAGCGATGAAGTCTATCGCGGCCTCGATCTTCGGCCCCATGCTCCCCGGCGGGAATTCACCCGCGTCCTCGAGCTTTCTGACATCGGCGAGCCGCACCCTCCGGAGCGCCTTCTGATCGGGTTTGCCGAACCGGATATAGACCTCGGGGACGCTCGTGAGAATGATGAGGCGCTCGGCCCCGACCATCTTCGCGAGGACCGCCGCGGCGCGGTCCTTGTCGACCACGGCCTCGACGCCGAAGAGCCGTCCCTCGCGGCGCACCACCGGGATCCCGCCCCCGCCGACCGCGATGACGACGGTGCCGGCCTTGAGGAGCTTCGCGATCGTCTGCGCCTCGACGATCTCGAGCGGCTTCGGGGACGGAACGACGCGCCGGTAGCCGCGATTGGCGTCCATGATCATCTTCCAGCCCTTCTCGCGCGTGAACGCCGCGGCCTGGGCCTCGTCATAGAAAAGCCCGATCGGCTTCGTCGGATGATCGAACGCGTCGTCGTCGGGCGAGACGACGACCTGGGACACGACGGCGACGACCTCCCGCGGCGCCCCGCTCGCGACGAGCTCGTTGCGCAGCAACTGCTGGATCATGTACCCGATCCCGCCCTGCGAATCGGCCCCGCACACATCGAGCGGCATCGGAGGGATACGATCCTTGACCGCCTCGTTGCGCTCGACGATGTTCCCCACGATCGGACCGTTGCCATGCGTGATGATGACACGCCGCCCCGAGAGGATGAGCTCGGCGACCTGCCGCATCGAGGTCGTGGTGAGCTCGCGCTGCTCCTCGATCGTCCCGCTCCCGTCGGTCGGTATGATCGCGTTTCCGCCGAGCGCTATGACGTCGATTCCCCGCACGAATACGACCTCCGCAAAAAAAGATTCCCCCGTCGGGAGCCGAGGCTCCCGACAGGGGCATCATGCTGTACGTTTCTCCTAGAGAACGCTCTTTATCTTCTCGAGCGCCTTCTTGATGTTCTCCTGCGAGTTCG
>JBGPBA010000256.1:0-3223 GCA_041481005.1 Candidatus Krumholzibacteriia bacterium
CTGTTTCCCGCCCTCATTGACAATGACGACCGGCGGGTACCACCATGGCGGCTCGGGATAGGGAAGAACGTGATCGTACGGCCCCGGATAGAAGTATGACTGATGACAGTCGGTGCAGCTCGCGAAATCCATATCGTCGGCCACGTCGCCGGTTTTCGGATGTTTGAGGAGGGTATAGCACCCCGCGAGACTGCAGGAGAGAAGTGCGATCATGAGCGCCGCGAGGCGCCTCCGATTAGTCAGCCACATACTTCCACCATTCCACAAACGAATTATAGGCGTCGCGGCGCCTCGTGTCAATCCGGTTCATCCTTATGCGTTCATGCTATACCGTTTGCTCCGGCCCCGCCGCTCCGGTATAATTGAAATAATGTACGAAAGGATGTTTGCATGAGGCATGCCCGTTTCTCCATCGCGTTGCTCGTTTTCGCGCTCCTCGTTCCGGCGGCGGCGCGCCCGCAGGAGACGGCGAAAGAACGCGCCGTCGTCTCGTACCTCAAGGGCGTGCTCCGCGAATCTCAGTACGATTTCCAGAACGCCTATCAATACTATCTCTATGCGTCTTCGCAGGACCCGAACAACGCGTATCTCACGCTCAAGCTCGCCCGAATGGCGCTCGAGCTCGGCGATCTCGATCGCGCGAAGCAGTACGCCGCCAAGATTCGCCCCATGCCGGAGTACACGGACGAGGCGGCGATGATCCTCGCCGAGGCGGACTACAAGCTCGGGTCGACGGACGAAGCGCTCAAGCTCCTCACCGAGCTCCGCGCGAGGCCGAACGTCCCGCGTGTCGCCATCCTCAAGTTCCTCGCGAAGATCTATCTCGATCGGCATGATCTCCCCGAGGCCCGCGCGGCCCTCGAGGAAGCGAGCCTGCTCCCCGGCGCTGATATTTCCGTGCTCTACGAGCTCGGCATCCTCTCGGCCGAGGCGGGCAAGGTCGACCGGGCCGTCGAGCTCCTCCAGCAGGCCGTCGCGATGGACCCCGGTTTTGCGGACGCCGAGCTCGCGCTCGGCGAGCTCTTCGCGCAGGCGGGCAAGCGCGACGATGCGAAGCGCGCCTACCGGGAAACGCTCAGGCTCGATCCGGAGAATCGCACCGCGCTGAAGGAACTCACCGACATGCTCTACGGCGACGGCGAGTTCTCGGAGGGGGTCTCGGTTCTCGAGCCTCTGTATCGCGACGGGAAGCTCGACGAGGGGGGCTCGATCATATACGCCCGGTTCCTCTACAAGGCGGGGAAAACGGACGATGCGCTCGCCGTGTTCAACGACCTCATGAAGAAGTCGGGGGAGAAGCCGGTGCTGCTTCGAATCGTCTGCGAGATGGAGGTCGAGCGCGGCGATCTGAAAACGGCGCTCGATCACCTGAAACGGCTCGTCGAGATCGAGCCCGGCAACTTCGAGAACTACGTCGGGCTGCTCCTTATCTCGAACGGTCTCGCGGCGGCTCCGTCGAGTCCCGGCGAGGCGGTGACCGTTTCCGAGAAGGAAAGGGAGCGGTACGTCGAGGAGGCAGCCGCGCACGTAAACCGCACCTCGGAGAACGACAACTACATCATGGGATCGGTTCTGCGGAAGGCGGGCCAGCCTGAGAGGGCGGAGCAGTACCTGCTCAGGGCGGAGCAGATCGATCCCAAGAAGCCGAGCACGCAGCTCGAGCTCGCGACGGTCTACAGCAACACGGGCAAGTACGACGAGGCGCTCAAGCGGGTGGTCGTCCTGTACCGAGCGGAGCCCGACGATCCCTCAATAGCCAATTTCTACGGATATCTCCTCGCGGAGAAGGGGGACAGCCTCGAGCGTGCCGAGGAGCTCATCGGCAAGGCGCTCGCGAAAGAGCCACGGAACGGCTACTTCCTGGATAGTCTCGGCTGGGTGAAATTCAAGATGGGACGGTACGAGGAGGCTCTGAAGATCCTTCTCGACGCGGCGGCGAAGGTCAAGAACGACGCCGTTATCTGGGAGCATCTCGGGGACACCTACACGAAGCTCAAAGACTCACGCCAGGCGGTCGCGGCCTACGGGAAATCGCTCTCGGTCGATCCGAAGAACCGGGACGTGAGCGAAAAGATAAAAAGGCTCGAGGCCGGTGAGAACCTTGATAAATAACAAGAGATTGCTGCCATATCTATTTGTTGTTGCAGTAATTATACAATCATGCGCCACCGCTCCGGCTCGGCTTGTCTCCCGTCCCTGCGATGACTACGTTCTCGAGCCCCTTCCTCCGGCCCGCCCTGACAGCTCGGGGGTCATCATTGTCGCGAAGGTCCGCATCGAGCTCCCCCAGTACCGGATCAGGGGGCTGTGCCGGATGATCTTCTCTCCCGCGGGAGACCTTCGGATCGACTTCAATCACTCGAGCCTCTTCGGGGCGGTCCGCGAGGACGCCACGCTCATCGTCCGTGACAGCCTCATCATATACGACCGGGAGAGCGGGCGCCTCATCGGTGCCGATTCGTCGCTCGCCATGCTCCGGGAAAGCATCGGCGCGGCGATCACGCCCGGAGACATCGTTCGGGCGCTTCTTCTGGCCGTGCCGACCTGCGCCGAGCTCGAGGAGCCGCGCCTCGAGATAAAGGGGGACCTCTGGACGCTCGAGGCCGTCTGGCGCGGCAGGCGCGTCGAGATGAACGGGAAGACGGGAGAAGGGCCCCGATCGTCGCGCGAATGCTTCTCTGGCGGGGGTCGCTGCTATCTCATAGATTATTCATATGCGCGGGGGGCGAAGGGGGTCCGGTATCCGCAGTGGATACGCCTTTCGAAGGAGGGGACGAGCGAATCGGTGACCTTGGAAGTGACCGCCGTCACGATTGTCCCCGTCTCGGCCTCGGAGTTCGAGATCGAACGGGTCGGCGCCCAGTGATCGGGGGACGCCTCGCGCGCCGCCAAACGAGTGGATACAAGGGAACTTTTCCTCATATAAGGGGTACGAAGGGATGAGTGACGAGAAGACGGGAGACGAAGGATTGAATAGGCCGGATCAGCTTCCGCGTCGGAAGGTCGACTACGCAGAGACGTCCGATGAGGACCTGATGCTCCTCGTACAGGAGGGCAGGTCGCAGGCGTTCGACGTGCTCGTCGGAAGGTACAAGAACAGGTTGTACACCTACCTGTACCGGCTTCTCGGAAACCAAACCGAGGCGGAGGAGTTCGCGCAGGAAACGTTCGTCAAGGCGTATATCCACGCGGGGAAGTACCGGACGATCGCCCGCTTCTCGAC
>JBGPBA010000257.1:0-3212 GCA_041481005.1 Candidatus Krumholzibacteriia bacterium
AAGAGGCTCGCCAAGCACCCGAAGTCGAAATTCGTGCTACTCGACAGCAATCGGCACGTGATCGTCAAGGGGGAGGACGCCGACAAGGTCTTCAGGCTCTGCACCGATTTCATCAGGGAGACGTGA
The DNA here is from genome assembly GCA_041481005.1 of Candidatus Krumholzibacteriia bacterium. Classification (GTDB taxonomy): domain Bacteria; phylum Krumholzibacteriota; class Krumholzibacteriia; order Krumholzibacteriales; family Krumholzibacteriaceae; genus SSS58A. The sequence continues at coordinate 127 of JBGPBA010000257.1, forward strand.
GGGGCTCCCGTTCCCCGATGTCGAAGCTGAACGATGGGTCGATCGCGCGGATCTCTGCGCTGATCGCGGCGAGCCGCTCCCTCGCCCCGGCGGTTCCGCTTCGGAGGTAGTGAGAATAGGCGTCGAGGAAGCGGTCGTAGTGAAACGCGATCTCGCCGCGGCGCTCCGTCATCTCTGCCGAGCGCTCGAGGTGGTAGAGGGCCCCCTCGGAGATCCGCTCGTGGAAGTTGAGGTACTCCCCCCGCAGCGTGGAGAGCACCGCGATGTATCGTTCGAAGCCGTGCGAGAGCTTGCCGAGGCAGTCGCTGACCGCGCTGCTCCGGCGGGCAAGGCTCGCGGCGTATGACTGGGCGAGCGCGTAGTACGCCTTGCCTCTGCCGACGTACGCGGCGTCCGAGAGATGCATGTGCTTCACCGAATCGGGACGGCGCCCCCGCGCGTTTCCGAATACGCCGAGCGAAACGAGAACGTGATCCGCGTTCGCCCGGTAGAGCTCGTATCGCTCGCGCGCCGTCGGGGCCGAAGCGGCCATCGCGGCGAGCGAGGCGTCGTCGACGGCGAGGCGCTCGAGCCGGCGCCCGTGGCGGTTCGGGTCGATGAGCGAGGCGAGAAGCCCCACGAGGTAAACGTTCACGTCCTCGTCGAAGTATTCGTTATTCGAAGGGAAGCCGCACTCCATGCGGCTGTAGAGAAGACAGTTCATCAGGAAATAGTGGGCGTTCTCCGGTTGGGGAGACCGCGATGCGCCGAGGGGCGTATATCGAGTCATAACGCTCATGGTGCTCACTCCGCTCGAGCTCGTGATGCCTGACCGCCGCGACCGGAAAATCTGCAAGCTCCGTGCCACGGGCCTTTCGCGTACGCGCCCGAGCGCCGAAGAAACTTCTTTCAATCGCGCGAGTATCTGCTATAATGAGTTACCCCTTGTAGTAGTCCGCTCTCGACCATGAACCGGTTTGCAGGGAGTTCCATATGAGGATAGGTTTTCTTCAATTGCGGCCGCGATTTGGGGCCGTGAAGGAGAATGTCCGCAAGGCCGTCTCGCTCCTCGACAAGGTTTCCGATGCGACCATCGTTCTGCCCGAGCTTTTCAATACGGGCTATCTGTTCCGCAACGAGGAGGAGCTCGCCTCCCTCGCCGAGCCCGTGCCGGGCGGATTCACCACATCCGAGATGCTGAAGCTCGCGAAGCGGCGGCGGCTGTGCCTCGTCTTCGGGATGGCTCAGAAGCACAAGGGAAAATACTACAATTCGGCCGTCTGCATCTGCCCGAAGGGTCATGTCGAAGCGTACCAGAAGATCCACCTCTTCGACCGGGAGAAGCTTTTCTTCACGAGAGGGAAATCGTTCAAGGTCGTTCCCGTGGGGGAGGCCAAGCTGGGGCTCCTCGTCTGCTTCGACTGGATCTTCCCGGAGGCGAGCCGCACGCTCGCCCTGCAGGGCGCCCAGGTTCTCTGCCACCCGGCGAACCTCGTGCTTCCGTACGGCCAGGACGCGATGCGCACCCGCTGCATCGAGAATAGGGTATTCGCGGTCACGGCGAACCGCATCGGGGGCGAGCACCGCGGCACCGTTTCCCTGACGTTCACCGGGGGGAGCCAGATCGTGGGTCCTTCCGGGGAAGTGCTCGCCTCGGCCGGCGACCGGAGCGAATCGCTCCGCGTCGTCGAGGTGGACATCAGGGAAGCGAGCAACAAGTGCGTCACGCCCAACAACGATATCTTCGAGGACCGCGAGCCCGCGCTGTACGGCACCCTCGTGCGTAAACGCATCTAACGGCCGCCGCTGTTTCCACCGGCGAGCGCCGGTTCGAGAAACGGGTTTCTGGGACCGTGCTGACACTCCGTGCAAAACGCGAAGTGAGTCCCGCGGGTTGCTCCCCGCGAGTCTTTCCCGTGCCCGGGAATTCCTCATAAAACCTCGTCCGTACGCGATCTTGCGCCGGTGCCACCCCTGGCATAATCCTTGCGAAATTGGCGAGTGGGCAGAAACTACCTATGTTGCGAGTGCACTCGACTGCGACGTCCGAGCGTCCGTTTTGCAGCACGCGAAGGAGATACAAGGTGAACAAGAAACGGGGTCAGAGGTCGAACAAGAAGCCGGTTCTCACGTCGCCGGGGAAGATGGGAGCGTTCGTTTCGCTCCTTCTCGTCTTCGTCAGTATCAGCGTCGGCTACTACTTCGTGACGTTCTACAAGATGCAGCCGCAGTGGCTCAAGACCGGTTCGAGCGGATGGGGCATCGACCTTCGGACATTCTGGGGTCAAATGTACCCGCTGCTCGCGGCCGTCGTTGTCGTGTCGTTTCTCGGATATTTCCTCATCGCCTCGGCGGTGAGACGGTACAAGTTTTACCTCGACTCGGGGCAGGATTACCGGAAGATGATCTCGCTCGCCGAGAGCATTGACGACCTTACGGATCCCGGCCAGATCGCGCGCCTCTCCTCGTATCCCGAGCTGCAGGCCGTGCTGAGAAACTACGGCGACCAGATTCGAGAGATTTCGCAGGAGATCGGTCAGAAGGAAGAGAATCTCGACTACGCGGAGCTCGACAGCGTGATCGACGGGCTGCTCACCGGCGCATTCTCGGAAGGGAAATGCGGGGGAAAAGCGTGGGAATCGACCTACCGGAAGATCAAGGCCCGATTCGAGAGCGACCGCGCGCGGATCCATGAGCTCGAGACGAGCGGCAACGCAGATCGAGCCATCATCGGGCGCGCGGCCCTTGCGTACGGCAGGGTCATGGAAGCGATCAGCGGCGCCGGAGAGGATCTTCTCGAGATATCGAAGGGCGTGAGCGACATTCAGAGCGCGGCCGACGACGCCGGCCACCGCGCATCCGCCCCATCGGACGACGGGGTAACGCAGCGCAAGGCGCTCAAAGCGATTATGACCGAAATGGAGAATTCGGTGCGGAAGCTCGAAGAGGGGGGACACGTCCTCTACGAGTTTTCCGAAGAGAATAACGGCATCGCGCTCAACATGGCGATCATGGCCGCGAAGGGGAGCGTGGGGGAGCAAGATCTGGCGACGTTCGCCGAGAGGGTCCGTGGCACCGCGGAGAGATTCCGGCGTTTGAACGGCACC
>JBGPBA010000258.1:0-3201 GCA_041481005.1 Candidatus Krumholzibacteriia bacterium
AGTTTCCTTCCATCGATCGCCGTTGGGCCCGGAGGGGTCTCCCTTCCGGGCTTTCCTGCGCGGGGTGGCCAGTAAGGGGTCCGCCGACGGAGCATTGGCGCTTCCTAGCCTGCTCCGGAGGCGGACCCCTTACGGGCCGTCATACGAGCCCGGCGACCGTCTTTTCGTCGAGCGTCTTCACGACCTCGACGACGAGCTTCACCGCGTTGTCGAAATCCTTTCGGCAGATGATCCCCGCCGCGCTGTGGATGTGCCGCGCCGGGACGCCGAGCACCATCGTGGGCACGCCCCCCGCGGTGAGGTGCACGCGGCCGCCGTCGGTGCCGCCGACGGGCACGGCGCTGTATTGAAACGGTATCTTCTTTCTCTTCGCGACGGCGACGATGTGGTCGCGGAGCTTCGTATTGGGAATGAGCGTGGCGTCGTAGACGTAGATCGACACCCCCCCGCCGAGGCGCCCCGGGCTTCCCTCGGCCGAGCCCGGCGTGTCCTGCGCGATGTCGACCTCGAGGATGAGGGCGACGTCGGGGCCGATCTTGAAGCCGCTCGTCATGGCGCCCCTGATGCCGACCTCCTCCTGGACGGTGCCCGCGCCGTACACGGCGTTCGGGAGCTTGAGCTTCGAGAGCGCGTTCAGCACCTCGACGATCATGACGCAGCCGACGCGGTCGTCCCACGCCTTCGCCATGTACGTGCGGCTCGCCGGGAGCATGGTGAACGGGAACCGCGGCGCCGCCGGGTCGCCCGGGCGGATGCCGAGCGTCTCGGGGGATTTCTTCCCAATGAGCCCGACGTCGATGAAGAGATCCTTCGCCTTGAGGGGCGCCTTGCGCTCCTCGTCCTCCATTTCATAGGGGTTCTTCGAGGCGATGACCCCGGGCACGTCGCCGCGCGAGGTGCGGATCGTCACGGGGAGCCCGAGCATCCGGGGGCCCCACCAGCCGCCGAGCGCGTTGAACTTCACGAACGAGCCGGCGAAATGCGAGACCATGAAGCCGACCTCGTCCATGTGGGCGGCGAGCATGACCTTCGGTTTCTCGCGCGTGCCTTTGAGCCGGGCGATAACCGAGCCGAGGCGGTCCTTATCGATGGAGGCGATCGGCGAGAGGTGCCGTCGCATGAGCTCCGCCACGTCCCCCTCGAACCCCGACACGCCGACCGCTTCGGTGAATTCCTTCAGCAACTCTTCGATCCGATCCATTGCCACTCCCTCCGTCATCGGCGCTTTCGCGCGAGTGCCATGGCGCAGATTCGCTCGACGAGCTCCTCGAACGATATGCCGACGGAGCGCGCCGCCATGGGAACGAGGCTCAGCTCCGTCATCCCGGGGAGCGTGTTCACCTCGAGGCAGAAGGGCTCGCCGTCGGCCGAGAGCCTGAAATCGACGCGCGCATAGTCGCGGCATCGGAGCGCGCGATAGGCGCGCACGGCCTCGGCCTGTATCCGCTCGGCCGTCGCCTGGTCGAGCGCGGCCGGCGCCACGTATGTGCTCGTCCCCTTCGTATACTTCCGCTTGTAGTCGTAGAAGCCGCCCTCCGGGATGATCTCGACGAGCGGAAGCGCCTCGCCCCCGAGGATCGCGACGGTGACCTCGCGCCCCGGAACGTAGCGCTCGACCACGATCTCGCTGTCGTAGACGGCGGCCTCGGCGAGCGCGGCCCCGAGATGCTCCACGTCCCGAACGAAGGAGAAGCCGACGCTGGAGCCTTGGCAGTTCGGCTTGACGACGACCGGAAATCCGAGCGCCTCCTCGACGGTCGAAAGCTCATCGGAGTCGACGGCGCCGCCCGAGGCGTCGATGAGGAGGTGCGGAGCGGTCTGGACGCCCGCCTCGTTGAAGAGCGCCTTCGCGCGGTCCTTGTTCATCGCGAGCGCACTGCCGAGAACGCCGCTTCCCGTGTAGCAGCGCCCCGCCGCATCGAGGAGGGCCTGCACGGTGCCGTCCTCGCCGCGCCCTCCGTGGAGCGCGATGAAGATCACCTCGGACGCGAGAACGGGCGCCGCGTGGAGCCACTCGAACGCCCGCTCGGGCGGAAGCGCCGGGATCTCCTCGGGCGGCCTCTCGGCGATCTTCGCCGCGGCGGGCGCCGAAGCCTCGCCGAGGCCACGCGCCGGGTCGAGGGCATAAACGTCGTGGCCGCGGCTTCTCAGCGCCTTGATGACGCCGGTGCCGCTCGCGAGCGACACGTCCCGCTCGCAGGAGTCCCCGCCGAGAAGAACCGTTACCTTCATCCCTTCCTCCTCACTTCGCTTCTATCATTCGACCGATTCGAGATCCGCCAGGGCGCTGCGGAGCGACTCGACCACGTCCTCTTTCCCCCGGATCTCCATGATCCTGACGAGGTCGGGCCCGTGAATCGTGCCGGTCAGCGCCGCCCTGAGCGGCATGTAGAGCGATTTCCCCCCGATGCCCAGCGTCGCGCCCACGCGTTTCACGATCTCCTTGATCGCCGGGGCGCTCCACTCCTCGCTCGAGCCGAGCTCCGCCGCGAAGAGGGCGAGGAGCTCTCCCGCCCCCGCGATCGCGTCGCGCGCGTCGCCGAAAAACTCGGGAGGCCCGGGTCTGAACGGGGCGACCTCCTTCTCGATTCGCGAGAACGAGGGAAGATTCTCCGAGAGAATGCCGAAAATCTCGCGGAGTCCCTCCCGGGGATAGCGGCTGCGCACGTCCTCGGGGAAAAATCCGAGCGCCTCCTCGAAGTAGCGATCGGCGCCCGCGCGGACGTGCTGCGCGGAGACCCAATTGAGCTTCGTCTCGTCGAAGATGCTCGGGGACGAAGAGACGCGCTCGAGCGTGAAATCGCGGATCAGCTCGTCGACCGTGAGGATCTCCCGGTCGCCGGGAACCGACCAACCGAGGAAGGCGAGGTAGTTCACCACGGCGGGCGCCGGGTAGCCTCGCTCGCGGAAATCGGCGACGTTCGGGGCGCCGTGCCGCTTGCTCAGCTTCGAGCGGTCCGCGCCGAGGATGAGCGGGATGTGCGCGAAGAGCGGCTGCTTCAATCCGAGCGCCTCGTAGACGAGAAGCTGTCTCAGCGTGTTCGACAGGTGCTCCTCGCCCCGGATCACGTGCGTGATCTCCATGAGCGAGTCGTCCACGGCCGCGGCGAAGTTGTACGTCGGAAACCCGTTCGAGCGAATGACGACAAAGTCGCCGACCATCCCGGCCGGGAACACGACCTCCCCGCGGATGAGATCGAC
>JBGPBA010000259.1:0-3181 GCA_041481005.1 Candidatus Krumholzibacteriia bacterium
CATGGAATGAAGGATGTCCACTTGCTGCATCCAGGAGCGGTCGCCCGGGTTGCGCTTGAGGGCGTCGGCGAACCAGGCACCGGCTTCTTTGAATCGCCCGCGATCCAGGTATGTTTGTCCGACGGCGTGAGCGTACTTCGCTTCCGAGGCTCGATCGTGCTTCCGCTTCGCGATGCTCAAGGCGTCCGAGTAGCTTCGAATCGCCTCCGCCGGACGCCCGGCCGCCGACTCGATGTCGCCGAGCCTACACAGGAGCTCCGCCTTCAGTCCCGCGTCCTCCGTCTCGCCGCCGATTCGAAGCGCGCTGCGCATGCTGACGGAAGCGGCATCTATCTCGCCCTTCGCGTTCTGGATCGATGCCTGATAGGACATGGCTGTCGCCAGGTACACCATGAGGAAGTATCGATGATTGCGGTTCGCCGCGATGGCCGGGTCGGAGAGGTCGCGCTGGATCCGGAGCATCGCGCGCTGGACGATCGCCCCCGCGCGCGAGAACTCACGCTGGTCTATATAAAGCTCGGCGAGCGCGAGAAGCTGCGTGACCTCGGTTGACGGATCGACGGTGCCGCCCCCGCGCTCAAGCGCCCTGACGAGGAGCGACTCGGCTTCCGCGGCGTACCCCTGCGAGGCGCGAAACCGCGCGAGCCAGGAGAGGGCGCGCGAAATGAAGTCCTTATCCCCGGCCTCGTTCGCGTATCGCAGGCTCGCGAGAAACGCATCCTCGGACCGCAGCCAATCCCCCGTGCGCAGCAATTGCCGCCCGATCTCGCCTGCCATCTTGCTCGCCAAGATGATGTTCCCGTTTGCAAGGTCGCAGGCGAACGCCTTTTGCATGCATTCATACGCCTTCTCATCCTCGTTGATCGCGTGGTTATAGAAGGCGCACACGTCATAATCGTACCCTGACCAACTCTCGAGACCGAGCCGTTTGAAGTCCGCGATGTCCGCCTCGATCGAGTCGGCGACGTCCCGAGAGAGCGTTCCTTTCTCGTAAAGCTTGTCGTAGAGGTAGCGCTGTCTTTGGGTCACCCGGTAATAGATCATCCGCGAGGCGGGGCTCCGCAGCACCACATCGTAGAGATCGACCGCGCTGGAGGTGTGGAAGGCTTCGCCGCAGAGCCGCTGGTACCTCATGACCTCTCCGCCGATGTACCGCATGGTCGGAGTCTCATCGCCGTTGAGCATGCTGCAAAAGAGGGAATCGAGCGGCTGCTGGCACGTGAGGCTCGTGACGTATCCGATCGAGCGGTACGCGTCGACGAGCTGCTCATCGGGGAGAAGATGCAGGGGCACGCCGCGCGGGTTCGACTGTCTCAGTTGGAAGTCGTCGCGGCACGTGTGCGACGAGGTCACGAGAAGAACGGCGACGATGCAGGAGAACGAGGAGGCGATGATCCGGCGATTCGTTGCGGCGGAGCGGTTCATTCATTCAGGATACGGCGCGCTTTAACGGCCCACGGAGAGCTGCGATCCTTGACGATGTAGAGTCGGAGGTATCGCTTCATTTCCTCCCGATCGCCCGACGCGCGCCATACCATGGCTAGATTGTAGCAGATTTCGGTGGGCGCGTCCACCGCGGCGAATGCCCGTTCCAGATACTCGCGGGACAGCATCAGGTCCCCTCCGCGGAACAGCGCGACGGCCAAGTCGTTGAGAAATGCCGGGTCGCCTGGTCTTATGAGAAGGGCGCTCCGGTACGCGGTTGCCGCGCGGTCCGCTTCGCCCTCGGCGAGGTAGAGATCGCCGAGCATGTCGTACGCGGCGCCATTATCCGGGTGGCGCACGAGCGTCTTCTGGAACGCTGCCTCGGTCTGAGCGAAGATCTTCTTGCTCGGCCGAGCGGCGCCCCTGAGCCGGCTCGTTCGCTCAACGGGGCGCTCGGCTCCTCCCACGAGCCGCAGATCTCCGAGATCCGCCGTGGCGAGGATCGTCCTCAAATTCGCCTCGCCCCGTCTCAGATCGGGGTCCCACGAGGGGACGAGTCTCGGAAGGATGGAAAATGCCGCGACGAGGAGCACCACCGCGACGGCGGCGAGGGCGGTGGCCGCCTTCAGCGTTCCGGGGCGGAACCTCAACGACTGCGCAGCCCGTGCGGCGAGGCGCCCGAGGATGCCGACCCTTTCGCCGACCCCGGCCGATGCGGCCCGCTGGGCGATCGCCTCGCGTGCCGCGAAGCCGAGGCCCATTTCATCGAGCTCCGCTCGCATCGCGTCGAGCTCGGCGCGGCAGCGCGAGCATTCGGCGAGGTGGGTCTCATATTCCCGGAGCTCCCCCTGTGCCAGTCGGCCGTCGAGATAAGCCGCCATCCATTGTTCCGTATCACAGAAATGACTCATGCACCACTCCCGGTGAAGCTACATGGGCATTTTCAAGCTGCTGCGAGCCATGTCCAATCGCTGCTTATTCTCAAATGACGGCACATCCCACCATTTTCCGCTCTATTTATTTCGACGGGCCGCTTTCGAGCATTCTTCTGAGCTCCTTGAAGAGTCTCTCGAGCCGGTGATACACCCGCTTCTCGTTGCCGACGGAGAGTGCCTCGGCGATCTGTTTCGCCGTGAGCCGACGGTCGAATCTGAGCTCGAGAAGGCGCCGATCCTCGGGCGGCAGCCGAAGAACGGCCTTGCGAAGCTCTCGCAGAGCCTTCTCGAGGCGCTCCGAGGCGATGCGATCTTCGGGGGACCGAGTCGAGGCGTCGGGGACGTCCCGGTCTTCCGGACCCGGGTCGACGCCCTGCAGGTTTCCCCTCCCGGCGTCGGGGCGGAGCAGGCGCTCGGTCAGCCTGGCCAGCTGCTTCTTCGCGACCCTTCGCCTGATCGTTTCATCGTATTCAATGAGTGCGAGATAGCTTATGGCGCCCTTCGTCTCGGAGCGGATGGCCTCGTACACCTCGTGCATGGGAAGCGCCTGGACGTAATAGAGATCGAAGAACCGTCGCGCTTCGGGCTCCAGATCTTTGAGGATGGCCCTGAGGTGCCTGACGCCGCCCTCGCTGCGATAATAGTCTCGACAGTGGTTTCGAACGACGGCGAAAAGCCACGCCGTCAGCGTCGATCTGCCCGCGTAGTTCTTCAGCTTGTCTCGCTTGAGCTTCTCGAGAAGCGAAACGTAGAGGTCTCTCCTCGTTTCAGGGTCCCTCACGTAGCGCCGGATCGACTGCTCGATGATCGGGGAGTACACC
>JBGPBA010000260.1:0-3177 GCA_041481005.1 Candidatus Krumholzibacteriia bacterium
CGGGCCTCTATTTTCGCGCGATCACGCACGGGTTCTTCAGGGTCGATCTCGAAGGAGTGAAGCGACTCGCCTTCGAGGAGTCGCTCCGGGGTGTGTCCGGGCGCGCGCTTCACGGCAGGCTGGCCGCCGTCGACCCGGAAAGCGCCGGGCGAATTCATCCGAACGACCGCTACCGCGTTGTTCGGGCGCTCGAAGTTTACGAGCTGACCGGGGTCTCGCTGAGCGAGCATTTCAGGAGGCAGGGATCCGCGCCCGAGGCGGGGGAGATACGATTCCTCAAAATAGGGGTCAATCCGCCGCGCCCGGAGCTTCACCGGAGGATCCATGAACGAATTCTGAAGATGTTCGATGCGGGATGGGCGGAGGAGGTCCGGGAGCTTCTTCGGACCGGGGCCGACCCCGCCTGCCCGGGCCTTCAAACCCTCGGCTACCCACAGGTCGTCGCTTGCGTGACGGGAAAAGCCGGCTCCGAGGAAACGGCCCGGCGCATCACGGAACTCACCCGCCAATACGCGAAGCGGCAGATCACGTGGTTTCGGAAGGAACCCGAAGTGCGTTGGTTCGCCTCGGCCGAGGAGGGCGTCGCGGGGGAGATTTGCCGGCTCATTGGGCGGCAGGCGCCATGACAAAAGCGTTGACTTCGGCGGCCCGAATTGGTACGCTCCACGGTGAATCACAGGAACAAGAGCGGGCATAGCTCAGCTGGTAGAGTATCAGCTTCCCAAGCTGAGAGTCGCGGGTTCGAATCCCGTTGCCCGCTCCAATCTTTTGAGCCCCCTTCGAGGCCCGCGCTCGAGGGGGGTTTTCTCGAAGGGTCATGGCTGTCCGAATCGAAGAGGTCCGCGGAAAGTCGACCGACTTCAGGCCGGGAGACGAAATCGTCTCCATAGACGGGGAGCCGGTGGAGGATCAACTCGACGTTCTTTTCCGCGCGGCGCGGGAGGGAAGCGCCCTTTTCGGCGTGCGCCGGCGAGGGACAACACGCACGAAGCGAGTCTCCGCCGGGCGCTTCGACCGCGCGCGCCTCGTGTTCGAGCCGATGCGCTTCGCGCGGTGCAAGAGCAGGTGCATGTTCTGCTTCATGGATCAGATGCCGTCCGGCATGCGTCCTTCGCTCTACGAAAAGGACGATGACTATCGCCTGAGCTTCCTCTTCGGCAACTACGTCACGCTCACGAACGCGACGGAGCACGAGATGCGGCGCATCATCGATCTCGGTCTCTCCCCGGTCTACATCTCGGTGCACGCGGTGCGGGCCGACGTCCGCGAGCAGATCTTCGGGCGCCCCGTGCGACGCGACGTCCTTCGCGACATGAAACGCCTCGCGCGGCACGGAATCACGATGCACTCCCAGGTGGTCGTCGTCCCGGGCGTGAACGACGGAGGCATTCTCGAAGAGACCGTCGAGCGCCTGTTCGAGCTTTACCCGGCGTGCCGGTCGGTCGCCCTCGTGCCCGTTGGGCTCACGAAGCACAGGAAGGGGCTGCCCGTTATTCGAGGGGTTTCCGCCGCCGAGGCGCGCACGATCATCCGTTGGGCCGAGGGCGAGCGGCGCGCGTTTTTCGAAAAAACGAAGGGCGAGCATTTCCTGCATCTGGCCGACGAGTTCTATCTCCTCGCGCGGCGTTCCTTCCCGCCGGAGGAGGGGTACGACGATTTCCCGCAGCTCGCGAACGGGGTCGGCATGTGCAGGCTCTTCCTCAGGAATCTGCGTCGGGACGCGGCGAGGCTCGGCGCCGCGGGATTGGCCGACGCTCGGCTCACGATCGTTACGGGAAAGCTCGGCGCACGGTTCATGCGAAGCGAGGTTCTGCCGCTCATGCGAGAGGAGGCGCCTCGACTCAAGCTCGATCTGCTCGTCGTGCCGAACCGCCTGTTCGGCCCTCGGGTGGGGGTTTCCGGGCTTCTCTCCGGCGAGGACATCATCCGCTCGGCCCGCGAGCGCGGCCGTCCGCGCGCGTGCCTCGTCCTGCCGCCGAACGCCCTCAACCACGAAGGTGTCCTTCTCGATTGTCTGAGGCCCGCGGACCTCGAGCGGGCGCTCCGCGTGCCCGTCGTCGTCCCGCGGAGCACCTTTCTCGAGCGCCGCGTGCTCAGGCGCTGCAGGGAGGTGTGCGCCGCATGAAACGCCCGGCGAGGGTCGCCATCATCGGAAAGCAGAACTCGGGGAAATCGACCCTCTTCAACCGAATCATCCATCGGAGGAAGGCGATCGCTCACGCCCGGCCGGGCGTGACCCGCGACACGGTCGAGGAGAGGGTGACCTGGAACGGGGTTGAGTTTCTCCTCGTCGACACGGGCGGATACATTCTCGACAAGAGCGACCCCTTCGCGGCCGAAGTCCGGATTCGGATCAGGGACGCCGCGCATGACGCCGCTGTGATCATCTTTCTCGCGGACGTCGACACGGGCCCGACGAGCGAGGACGATGACCTTTTGAAGGAGCTGCGCGATCAGCGCTCGAAGATGATCATCGCCGTCAACAAGGTCGAAAGCGACGCGGACCGTTGGGGCCTTCACGAGTTCCATTCATTCGGATTCCCCGACGTCCATGCCGTGAGCGCCGCGCATGGGTCCGGCGTGGGAGAGCTCCTCGACGACGTCGTCTCGCGCCTTCCGCGAAAGGCCGCCGGGCGCGAGGAGACGGCGCTCAGCATCGCGATCATCGGCAAGCCGAACGTCGGGAAGAGCTCGCTTGTCAACGCGTTGATCGGCGAGGAGCGGAACATCGTCACCGAGGTGCCGGGAACGACGAGAGACTCGGTGAGCCTCCGCGTGAGATGGCGGGGGAGAGAGTTCATCCTGATCGACACGGCCGGCGTCAAGAGGCGCTCCCGGACCGAGCGCGGACTCGACCGCATATCGAGCTTCAAAAGTCTCGAGAGCGCCCGGCACGCGGACGTCGTCCTCGTCATGCTCGACGCTTCGGCGGAGCTCTCGCGTCAAGATTCGCGGGTGGCCTCTGAAGGGCACCGGGCGCGAACGGGGGTCGCCCTTCTCCTGAACAAGTGGGATCTCGTCGAGAAGAGCTCGAGCTCGGCCGACGAGTACGTCAAGATGATCCGGGAGACGATGCCCTTTCTCTACTACGCGCCCATTCTCACCATCTCCGCTCTGACGGGCCTGCGCGTCGACCGGATCCTGCCGCTCGCCGTCAAGATCGAAACGGCACGCGAG
>JBGPBA010000261.1:0-3169 GCA_041481005.1 Candidatus Krumholzibacteriia bacterium
TCACCCCACGGTCCTCGCGCAGGTTCTTGGGATCGTGCGAGGTTACGGCACTGAGGACCTCGGCGCGCGCGGCCCGTTCCAAATGGCGCCCGATGGGAGCTTCATGCTGCTCACGAGGCCCCTCATCGTGACGGAGCATTGCGCGGCCGTCGGCGATCTCGGCGACGTCATGTTGTGCGACTTCAGCCAGTACGCGATCGGGCTCCGCGGCGAGCTCCGCCTGGACACCTCGGAGTCCGTCAAATTCCCGTCGGCGACCCTCGCGCACCGGGCGATCCTTCGGTGCGACGGGATGCCGACGTGGGACGAGGCTCTCACGCTGCGCGATGGCGCGACGACCGTCTCCCCCTTCGTGGCCCTCGCGGCCCGATGAGGCGAAAGGAAGTGACCGAAGGTGTCTCTATTCAACCTTGCACAGAGCGCGAAGCTCGTCGAGGCGATCACGCCGCAGGCGGGCGCGGCCATCACGGGGGATTACATCTCGTGTAAGACTGCCGGTCGCGTGTTCGTCGTCGTCCACGTCAATCAGGCGGCGGCGAACACCGTCGCGATCACGATCGAGCAGGCGAGCGCCGTCGCGGGAACCGGATCGAAGGCGATCGCGACAGCAGTCCCGATCTGGGCGAACGAGGACTGCGCCGCGAGCGACGCGCTCGTGAGACAGACCGACGCGGTGTCGTTCACGACCTCGAGCGCGACGAAGCACAAGCTAGTCGTGTTCGAGATCGATCCGACGACCCTCGACAAGGCGAACGGCTTCGACTGTCTGACGGTGAAGACCGCGGCCTCGAACGCCGCGAACATCACGTCGGCCTTCTACCTGTTGACCGACGTGCGGTATCAGGGTGCGACGCCGCCGAGTGCCATAGTCGATTGAGCACTCGCGCGGTCATGGGCGGGGGCTGGGCTTTTCTCCTTCGTTCCCCGGCTCCCGCCGACTCCGGGCGGGGTCGGTTTCGGCATCGCCGGCCCCGCCTCCCTGCTAGAGGCCGGGTTACACCCGGGAGACATCACTCGATACCGGTTGTGCTTTCGATACGGCTTTGAGACTCGACTACCTCGTCCCCTCCTTCGAGCAGATTCACTCTCATGAAGTAGCGGCACCTATCCTCATCCTTAGCGCCCGGGATTCCCTCGTTACCATAGGTGACGTAAGGGTATTGATTGTGCGTGAACCTGCCTGCGTCCGCGATGTGGATTCTCTTGCTCAAGGGGAAACCCTTCGGATCGACGTACTGGATGGCCAACCAGATGATCTGAACGTCAGGGTTGTCGTAGGCGTGACGGTTCACCGTCAGCGGCGCCAGGAAATCTCGGCCTGGGAAACTCTGAATCAACGTCCTGTGGGCGGTCTCCCCAGGCTCCAGAACTACGGTGGGCAGTGCAATTCTATTCCCACCGGGCCAGATCTCTGTCCGCCCTTTCGAATCGCATGGTAGCATGAAGTACGAGCGCAGCATTGTCTCCCGCCGATTTCCAGTATTCCGAAAGATCACGTCGACGGAGATGGTGTTTCCATCGGGGGAGACATTGAAACCGTAGACCGTCGCTTCCAGTCCATGATGCACTCGGAGATACGGGAAGAAGACTGAACCGAGGAAGGCTATCAGGACCGTGGCAAGAGAGATACCGAGCGCCCAACCGCTTCGCCGCCCTGCGCTCGCCTGTCCCGCCTCCAGCTTCTTCACCCGTTGTTCTGTCGAAGTCTCCTGGTCCTCGGGACTCCGCACGGGAGCTCTAGGGCTAGCGCTTTCGCCTTCGAAGTGCATGTCCTCTCCCGGCTCTCCCATTCGACCACCTCCCATTTGATCTAAACTCAGTCGTCCAACTCTAACCGGCCGGGCTCCGGCGATGACCTTTTCGCCTTCGGGGCCTTCTTGAACGTCGCGTCGACCTCGCGACGCGGCGGCATATCGATCTTCTTCCCGTCGAGGAGTTCCGCGACGGTGATCAGCTGGATCTTCGGGTGCTTCCGGCCCCACGTCTTCGACTCGAAGAAGCCCGCCGTCACGGCTTCTGTTTTCATCGGCCCCGTGGGTTCCTCCATCGAGATCAGGACGCCGATCGCGGCCTTCTCCCGCTCGACGACGCCCCGCAGGTCGCGGACGTGGTTCGCGGTGACGTGCCCCGCCTTCACGGAGATGACGACCGTCTCGAACTTCCCGGTCTCGTCGCCCTGGAAGACGATCTTGCCGTCGATGCCCTTGTCGGGACCCTTCTTCCCCTCCACGGGACGCGCCCCGACGCGCCCGAGCGCCCACCACTGGAACTGGTACGGGTCGGATTCTGCGAGCGCCGCCGCGTCCGGGACGCTCACGGGCTCGCCAACGACCTCGAATTCGATGGACTCTCCGAAGGCGTCCATCAGCCTCTTCTTGATCAGGGTCATGGCCAGGTGGGTGATGTCGATCCCGATCCACGGGCGGCCGAGCCTCTGCGCCGCGGCGATCGTCGTCCCACATCCACAGAAGGGATCGAGGACGGTGTCGCCCTCATTGCTGCTAGCCCGAATGATGCGCTCCAATAGGGCCTCGGGCTTTTGGGTAGGATAGCCCAGGCGTTCCTGGGCCTGAGAGTTGATCGGAGGGATATCCGTCCAGACCGAGGTCACGGGCGTACCAGGCATCTCATCCAAATACCTCTTGTACCGCGGCATTCCTGACTTTGAGTACACCAGTCGTCCTTCATCGTGGAGAGCCTGCATCTTGCCCTTCGTCCACCTCCAAACTCGCGTCTGTCCGTGCCACTCGTAGGTGAGGTTGGGACGGTTCGGATTCGGGTTCAGGCAATTGTCGAGCATGTAGTGACGACCAGTCCCTTCTTCCACCCTGCTGTAGTGGCTCTCGATGTATTCCTGGCGATGCGGAAGATAGAGTGGATTCCAGGTAGCGTTATCACTCTTGCGATAGAACAGGAGCAAGTCATGAGCGGAGGAGAATCGGGTGAAGGCGTGTCCCTTCGGCATAGTCCGGAGCCAGACGATCTCGTTGGTAAAAGAGTCTGGAGTGAACACCGCATCCAGCAACATTTTGAGATAGTGGCTCGCGGTCGGGTCGCAGTGTAGGTAGATGCTCCCCGTCGATCTTAGGACGCGCCTCATCTCCTGAAGACGCGGAGCCATCATCACGAGGTACGCGAGCATGTCGCACGAGCCGAGGAACGTCCTGAA
>JBGPBA010000262.1:0-3160 GCA_041481005.1 Candidatus Krumholzibacteriia bacterium
CCTTGGCGAGGGCGAAGGTATCGATGGAGACCCCGCCGGCCGCGAAGGATTTCTTTTCGTCCGAATTCAAGTTCCGGGAGATGATGACCAGGGAGGTCTCCTTGTTTGAGAGCTTGACCAGCGCCTCACGGGTCGTGGTGCTGTCGAAAGAGATGATCGCCTTCGTGTAAAGGCGCGTGAACTCGGCCGCTTCCTTCTGAAGAACGGGGGTCACCGACTCGGCGCATACGAAGCGCAGGGCGCCGCTCGTGGGGGACTCGGTCTCTTTCTGGCAGCCCACGAGAGCCAGACCGATGACGAGGAGCCATTGTGTATGTCTCACGAGCGCTCCTCCACTTCTTTTCTCGGCCGGAGAGTGGCGATTCTGAGAACGCCGTAGAGAACGAGGACGGCCCCGAAAAGAATGCGAAATTGCGGGGCAATATATCGGAGCTGGAAGCAGCCGGCGATGAGAAGCGCGCCGAAAACGATGAAAGCGGCTCTCACCGCGATATTTAGGGCCCGCAGGACGCTGTTTATGTTCATCCCGTCGATCGGCTCGCCATTAAAGGGAAATGGATCTTTCGCCCCCACTATTCACCCGGTGCATGGTTGCCCTCTGGGTGGGGTGGTCGATGCGCCAGGCGCTCCCGAAGAATAATCGAGGCGCACACAAGGCGGATTGCTTCTCTCTCCAGTCGAAACAATGCGACGGTTTGATTGAGAACTCAAGAACAATTTTCAGAGCGGTTTCATCCGAGGCGGCGCCGTCATGGAGCAGCTGATTCCACGTAAATTGGCTCTTGTCAACGAGGGCCCGATGGGAGAAAATGGGCGCAGGGGAAGACAGGTTTGCCGAAAAGGGCTCTGAGGCGAGAATGTGGCCCCGGGTAGGCCGAAGGTGAAATCAAAACAGAACATCAAGCGAGAGTATAAGGAGCGCAAGAAGCCTGCGGGTGTGTTCCAAGTGAAGAACATCGCCAATGGCAAAGTGCTGCTCGGGAGCAGCATGAACCTCGAAGGGCCCTTGAACAGTCACAAGTTCATGCTGTCGATCGGGCGGCATCGCAATAAAGCTCTTCAAAAGGAGTGGGACGAATACGGTCCCGAGAAATTCGTCTTCGAGGTTCTGGAATTCGTGAAGGTGACGGACGATCCGAGTTTCGATCCGAGCGATGAGCTGACGCTCCTCGAGCAGATCTGGCTCGAGAAGCTTCAGCCGTTCGGGGAGCGAGGATATAACACGGATTCGAACATTCGACAGGCGTAACCGTGCTCTACATGATCGTTGAGAGATTCGCGAATAGGGACGCGGCGCCCGTTTATCGACGGCTTCGCGATGCGGGCAGGCTCGCCCCTGAAGGTTTGACGTATGTCTCGAGCTGGGTCGATGAAAAGCTCGAGCGCTGCTTTCAGCTCATGGAAACCGACGATCGCGCGCTTCTCGATCGGTGGATGGCGAACTGGAGCGATATCGTCGACTTCGAGGTTCACGCGGTGCTGACCTCGAAAGAAGCGGCGGAGAAGATGAGACCGTGTCTCTGAGCCGACGTGGCCACGTCGGATGGATTCTCTTTCCCTGGGAGGCGGCCCGTGCATTATCTCCTTTTCTACGACGTCGTGTCCGACTACGTCACGAGGCGAGTGCAATTCCGGGCGGCGCACCTCGAGTACGCCCGGAAGGCGGTCGAGCGAGGGGAGCTGATCCTCGGCGGGGCGCTGGCGGACCCCGTGGATGGCGCGATCCTCCTCTTCTCCGGCGTCTCGCCGGCGGTCGCGGAGTCGTTCGCGGCGGGCGACCCGTACGTTCGAAACGGGCTCGTCAGGCACTGGTGGGTTCGCGAGTGGACGACGGTCGTCGGCGAGGAAGCGGCTCATCCGGTCCCGCCTGAGGCAACCTGACCGGGCTCGGCAATGCGGCATTTCGGAGGTGATTGACGTGGCTTTCAAGGCGATGTTTCTCGCACATGCACCCGATGCGGATCCCGAGAGGCACCGATGCGTGATCGATACGGGCATGTACAAGCTCTTCACCGTGGTCGTGAAGGATCACAGCCAGGCTTTGGATGTTTGCAAGCGGCTCGTCAAGGAGGAAGGCATCCATTCAATCGTCCTGTGCCCCGGGAACACGAATAAGGACGTGGCCGAGATATCGGAGGCCGTGGGCAAGGGCGTCGGTGTCTCGGTTGCGAGGGGAGACGGCCCGAGCGCTCGGGTGGCGATGGAAGTGATGCAGAAGGAAGGGTGGTTCGCGGCAAAGCGATAGCCGAAGCGGCGTCTTTGACCCGCGCGTCCACCGCACTCGAAGGCAAAACAATCGCTCTCTGCGAATAGGAGCTGAGATGATCAGAAGGATCCTCTCGAGCGCAGCTACCTTGTTCATTCTGGCGATTTCAGTCCCCAGCCACGCTGAATGGAAAACTCCGGATTATGCGAGGATCTCGGCACTGCTTTTCCCCGAGACGAAGTCCTGGACGCTCGTGAGCACGATGAAAGCCGCGGACGAAGCGTACCTTCTGACGAATCGGGAAAAGCTGAACGAGGCTTACTCCGTGAGCGGAATCGGCAAGGGCATGGAGAGCGCGGGCGCATGCTCGCTCATGGAACGCGCGTTCTCAACTCATTACTATTTCCCCGAAGGATTCCATGTTCATGACGTCGATCTCGACGGTCGAATGGATGTCATCTATGCGAACCCGAATCCGTGCAACGAAGGCTTCACGACGATCATGTGGTTCGGCACTGAGAAGGGCTTCGTCATCAGACAGGGAGCTCTCCAGAACATACTGGCGTTGCGAGTGAAGGAGGGGAACCCTCTTCGGATGAGCTCCGTATCCGTCGGGTGCTGCGGCGATCCCATTGACGTGTACTCCGTCGGGACCGTCGACGAAGCGCCGGCCGACGGAGGAAAGAGAGTCGTCGATTACGCGCAGCTGCCATCGCGATACGAGATTGCGGTTCCCTTTGCCGCCGGAGATACGGGGTTTGTTCTCAGGACTTCACCGCTCATAGACAACGTCTATGACGCGTCCGCGAAGGAAGTGCTCGGGTTCCCGGTTTTCGGCAACATTCTGTCGAAGTATCCTTTCGGATGTACTGGGGAGGTTGTGGGGCGTCAAGTGGATACCGACTCGCGACTATGGTATTTCGTCCTTCTGGATCAAGCATGCGATTCTCTCCG
>JBGPBA010000263.1:0-3156 GCA_041481005.1 Candidatus Krumholzibacteriia bacterium
AGGTTGCCCGCCGCGTCCACCTCGCCTCTCGACACGATCTTGAGCACGTGCTTCTCGGGCGGGCTGTAAGGGGTCTCCATGAGCCCCTCGCCCCACGGGGTTCCGATCACATAGTTCTGCTCCTGCTCGGCCGAGCTCCACAGCTCGGTCGAGTAGGGCACCCACGTCGGATCGAGCATCGTGTAGGTGCCGTCCTTGTGCCGCCAGGCGACGACGGAATGGTTGAACTGGTCGGCCGGTATCTGCTCGACGCGCGCCCCCGCGTAGGTGAGCGCCGGATAGACTTCGTAGCCCGCGCTCCGCATGAGCGTGATGAGCATCCCCGCCTTGTCCTTGCAGACGCCGCACCGGTCGCAGAAGCTCATCTTCCCGGGGTGGTGCGTATATCCCTCGCCTTTCCCCATCGAGATGCCCGAGTAGCGGATTTCCTGCGCGGCCCAGTGCTGGAGCGAGGCGACCTTCTCGACGTCGGTCGTGAGGCCGGCGGTGAGCTCGCGAGCCTTGTCCTTGATCGCGGCGTTGTCACAGTAGATCGTATCGTGTATCGCGGCGAACCAGCGCGATTTCTCCTGCCACGAAGGGAGCGTGGCGAGCACGAGCTTCGTCGAGACGTCCGAGGGATCGGCGCTTCGCGGCTCGTGCTTGAAGGCCGGTATGTCGCCGCGCCACCATGAGTAGTGCGTTCCCTTTTCGTCGAAGCTCTGCGCCGAGGCCAGCGCCCCGTTATAGACCTCGTACTGGATCGGCTTATCCTTCGGCATGTGCAGCGAGTAGCGCTTCTCCTTGATCGGATAGTTGTCCTGGAAAATGACGACGTCGTAGAAATGCCCCTGCATGGGCGGGATATAGCGTGATTCATCGAGAGAGGCGGTCGTATCGGCTCCGTCGAGGTAGGCGATCTCGAAGCCCTTTTTGTACGTCTCGACCTCGACGGCGTCCCCGACGGCGAGGCGGGGCAGCCCGATCACCTTCATGCGGGCCCCCCAGTAGATCATGGACGCCGGCGCGAAGAGATCGCGCAGGCTCGAAAGGTCGACGCTCTCGACCGCGCCGCCCTTTCTGAAAATGCGGATTCTCTCGACCGTGACGAGGTTCGAGGCGGGATCGTAATCGAAGCGGAGCGTCGAACGGTCGACGGCCCCCTGATCCGTGAGAATCTTCACGAGGTTGTGGCGGCGAAAGTGCGCGAGGCCGCTCTCCTCGACCGTGACGTCCGTCTTCTCGAACACGGCGCAGAACGTCGCGCCCGGATAATCTTTCGCGTCCCCCACCTTCGCGACGAGCGCGCGAATGTCGTCGTCGCTCTGCGCCGAGGCGCCGCCGGGGAGGAGCATCAGGATCGCCGCCCCCGCGAGGGCGAGCGCCGCGACCCGCGTCCTCATTCTCATGGGATCAATCATCGCTCTCGAGCCTCCTTCTCACCAGTAGCCGACTGCCGTGTAGCCGACCCAATGACGGAGCGTCGCGATCGCCGTCACCCCGAGCCCCGTACGCTCGAGCGGCAGCTTCGCCGGGTTGATGCTCGTGCCGTAGACGAGCATGAACCCATCGGGCGCGGGCCGGTGCGAAAGCTCGCACAGGCGCCCGAGCACGCCGAGACCAAACGGAATCGAATAAACGCCGCACCACGTGATCTTGTACGGCTGCTGGAACTCGCAGTTCTCGACCTTGTCGCTGAAGGTGGCGATCCGCTCGGCGCCGAGCGTCCCGACGAGCGAGCTCTCGATCACGTCCCGGTCCTGTTCGACCCCCTTGACGTACCCCGCCGAGTCGACGCCGAATGGCGCGTAGTTGCGTCCGCCCCACTGCTCGTCACCGTAATGCACGGCGTCCGCCGAGATGAGTACCTGGACGTCCGTGCCGAGCTTCCAGCCGTGCTTCTTGAACTGCGTCGAGAGGACCGCGGCGAGAGTGTCCTCGGCCTTCGCGCGCAGGTCGCCATTCAGCCGCGTCACGATGATCGGAACGATTTCGACCTTCGGATCGAAGTACTGGAGCATCGGAATGAATCCCTCGAGGGAATGCTCCTCGGAGCTGATCGTGTCATTGACGAGGACGAGCTCCGGCGGCAGGGCTTTGATCACCTCGTTCCGGACGGGCGAGATGGGGCAGAGCTTCCCGGCCATTCTCCAGGCGGTGAAGTCGTCGAAGACGAGTTTGTCCTGGATGCCGCGACGACGCGCCGTGTGCGACACGCCGATGATCACGACGGTGGGCGCCTTGACCCGGCGCATGACGTGGATGTAGCCGCGCCCGGCGTAGAGGTAGTCATCGTGCGGGCAGATCGCCCCGATCATCGGAGAGCGCCGCATCTTGGGAAAGGCGGCCTCATTCGAGACGAAACGCTTCGCCTCGAGGGAATCGAGAAGCGAGACGAGTACCGCGACCTGCGCGGGGCTCGTCGCATAGCCGACCGTGTCCTTCTGTATTCGGATCGATGCCCGGCCGCCTTCTCCCGGCACCGCCTGGGCGAATCCGAGAAACAGGCCGACGATCGCGAGAAGACCGCATGCCCACGAGAATCTCTTCATTGATCTACCTCCCGAACACGGCGGATTTCCGGCGAGAGCTCGACACGGGGAAGGCAAATTATACCATTCGAAAGGCAAAATGTGTATAGTAACCTCTCGATGCAACCGAGAGAGAAACAAATCCTCACCGCCGTCTCGATCTTCCACGCCTTCAACGACGCCTCGGTCGTGGCCCTTCCCACGATCTTCCCCGTTCTCTATACGCAGCGGTTCCTCATCACGCGCTACGCGGACATCGGCACCCTCATCGTCATCGGTCTCGGCGTCTCCTTCCTCCTCCAATTCATCGTCGGACACATGGCCAAGGGACGCCATTACCGTGCGCTGCTCGCGCTCGACAATTTCGTCGTGGGGGTGTTTCTGCTGCTCACGCCGCTCGCGCGGAGCTACCCAATGCTCATTCTCTTCTACGCCGGCGTTCGCATGGGCTCGAGCATCTATCACCCGGTCGGGGTCGCCTGGGTGACGCATTCCTTCAAGGGAAAAAGGCTCGACCGGGCCCTGGGAATTCAGAGCGGCTTCGGCGACCTCGGCGTGCTCCTCGCGTTCCTCGGCACGGGGTATCTCGCGCAGGGCTTCGGATGGATGGTGCCGCTCATGGTGTGGGGCGTCTTCAATATCGCGG
>JBGPBA010000264.1:0-3140 GCA_041481005.1 Candidatus Krumholzibacteriia bacterium
ACCGGCCGGCGAAGCGGTGTACGTCAAGCCGCCGACCCTCGAGAAGGCGGTGGACCCGGACGTCTATGTCCTGGGACCATCCGACCAGCTCGTCGTGAGCGTCATGAGCGCCCAACCCGCGAGCTACATTCTCACCGTTCTTCCGGAGGGGGACGTTCTCGTCCCCGGTGTCGGGTCGATCCACGCGGACGGGCTGACGCTGAACCAGTTCCGTGCCGATCTCACGACGAGGCTCGACCGGTACTATCGAAACATCGAGGTCTTCTGTTATCTCCAAGTGCCGGCGCAGTTCAGGGTGTTCGTCACGGGCGAGGTGAAGAGCCCGGGAGCGGTGGCGATGTCCGGGATCCAGCGCGTATCCGACGCGATCCAGGCGGCCGGGGGGATGACCGATAACGGCTCGCAGCGGCTCATCAAGCTCGAGCGCGGCGCGGATACGCTCAGGGTCGATCTCCTGCTGTTCCTCAACAGTGGCGATTTCAAGGGCAATCCGTTTCTGAGGAGCGGGGATCGCCTCTTCGTCTCGCCGCGGGCCGCGCGCGCCTCGATATACGGGGGGGTGAAGAGCCCGGGCGTCTACGAGATCATTCCCGGCGAGGCGGTGAGCGATCTGATCGACCTGGCCGGCGGTTTCACGACGGATGCGAGCCCCGACAGCGTTGTCCTCACGAGGATCGGCGCCGGAGGCGACGTCACGACGACAACGATCTCCGCCGGGCAATTCGGGATGGGGCTCCGGGATAAGGATGAAGTCGGCGTCTTCGACATAATCAAGGGACGCCGCGTCGTGTACGTCCAGGGAACGGCGGTTCGTACGGGGAAGTTCATCCTCGCTCCGAACGAGGGGATGACCGATCTTATCGTCCGCTTCGGCGGGTTCAATGACAAGGCCGATCTCTCGGCCGCCTACATCGATCGCGCGGACGGCAAGGTATTCCGGGTCGATCTCAAGGACATGCTCGCGCCCGCGCCGACGAAGAACTTCATTTTGGTCGACGGCGACGTGCTCACCATTCCCGCGATCGCGATGAACATTGCGGTCGGGGGCGAGGTGAACAAGCCGGGCGAGTTCGCGTACAGCGGTGATCTCACGGTCGCCCAGTACGTCGGCCTCGCCGGCGGGCCGACGAGGGACGGGAGCGTGAACAGGGTCGTCATCTTCTCGCGCGACGGAACGCAGAGAAATGCCGACAGGAATTCGCGCCCGTCGCGGGGGGACATCATCATCGTGAAAAGATCGATGTGGAGCCTCGCGGGCGAGTTCTTCGGCGGCATCATCAGGATTGGAACGGTCGTCGTGTCGATCATCGTCTTGACGCGGTGAGAGGCGTTATGATGAACGAAGAGCGGTACCTGAAGCAGGTTCGCGCCGAGCTCGGGGCGCTCCGCGCGCTTCTCGAGACGTTTCCCGACGGGGAAGCGGCCAAGCTCGTTCAGATGGCCGTGGTCATCGCGGAGGCGCTCCGTCAGCGGCACGTCGTCTTCACCTGCGGGAACGGCGGGAGCGCGGCCGACGCGCAGCACATCGCGGGCGAGCTCGTCGGCCGGTTTCGCCACAAGGTCAAGGGCTACAAGGCTTCGGCCCTCACGACGAACAGCTCCATTGTCACGGCTCTCGCGAACGATTTTTCATTCGACGAGATCTTCTCGCGGCAGATCGAAGGCCGAGGAGAGAAGGGAGACGTGCTGCTGGCGCTCTCGACGAGCGGCGCCTCGCCGAACGTCGTGCGCGCGGCCGAGGCAGCCAACGTCCTCGGCATGACCTCGCTCGCTTTTTCGGGCAAGGGCGGGGGGCGCCTCGCCGAGGTCGCCCGGATCACCGTCGTCGTTCCCCACGACGATTTCGCGCGCGTCCAGGAGGTCCACATGGCGCTCGGCCACGTTCTCTGCGGTCTCGTCGAGGACATGGTCGGGTAGGTGCCGTGCCGCGCGGTAGATAGGGCGCGGGGCCTGTCGCCGATTGCGCCCCGTCCGTGCTCGCTTACGCTGCGCGCGGGCGGGGGCCCCATCGGCGCCACCCGCGCGTGCCGGCCGCTTCAGCCGAGCGACTTGATCGCCTCGACGTACTGCTCCGCGACCGTCCCGCAGCAGCGACTCCAGTCGAACCGCCTGATGTTCCGGTAGCCGCGCTCGACGAGGTTTCGCCTGAGCGCCTCGTCGGCGAGTGCCGCGTGCATTTTATCGGCGATGTCCTCGACTTCGAGCGGATCGAACAGAAGCGCCGCGTCGCCCACGACCTCGGGGAGCGAGGTGCGGTTCGACACGACGGCGGGGGTGCCGGCCGCCATGCTCTCGAGCGGCGTGAAGCCGAAACCCTCATAGAGGGACGCGGTGACGAAGAGGCTCGCGTGCCGGTAGAGGGCGGCGATCGCGTCCCGGCCGACGAACTTCGTGAAGAGGACCGAATCGCCGAGCCGAAGGCGAGCGACCGTTTCGTAGATCTCCTTGAAATCCCAATTCTCCCGGCCGACGATGACGAGGGCATGCGGCGCGCCCCGGCGCTCGCGGAGCAGCCGATACGCCTCGATGAGGCGGACGTAGTTCTTTCGCGGCTCGAGGTGGCCGATCGAGAGGATGTATTCGTCCGGGAGCGCCAGCCGCTCCTTCACGCGGTTCCATTCCTCGGGGCTCGAACGCCTCTCGAACGCCTCGCGGTCGAGGCCGAGGTGAATGACGGCGATCTTCGCCGGGTCGACGTCGAGGGCGCTCGTGATCTCGCTCTTCGTGAACGCGGAGCTCGCGAAGATCTTGACTGCCCGCCTCGCGGAGCGCGCGATCATGGAGCGCAGGAACGCCCTTCGCGCGAGGGAGTAGCTCTCGGGGTAATGAAAGGCGCGCATGTCGTGGATCGTGACGACGGCGGGGATCGAGACGCCGAGCGGAACGTACGACATCGGGGAGTGGAAAAGATCGATCGCATCGCGTTTCATCAATCGCCGCCAGACGAAGGGTTCCGCGAGGAGCCGCCGAATCGGATTCGTCGGGGAGACGGCGACGGGGCGGAGCAAATCGGCCCCCGGCCTCTCGCGGTACGAGGCGAAGGTCCTCCGGGAAATGTAAACGCCGAGCTCCACCGCGGACCGGGTGTGCGCGAAGTAATCGATGAGCTTGTCGATGTACACGCCGAGGCCCCCCGCCTC
>JBGPBA010000265.1:0-3114 GCA_041481005.1 Candidatus Krumholzibacteriia bacterium
GCTGTCCTGGATCACGTCGGTCGAGATGTTCTCGAGGAAGGGCTTCTGATAAGGCTTGGTCTGGAGCCCCGCATAGTACGTTGCTTCGGCGGCGAGGTTGATGTAGTCCGTGATCGCCGTCTCGATGCGCGCCACGGCGATCGCCTCGGGGGCGATGAACCTTCCGCCGCCCGTGATGAGGTTCGTAACGCCGGCGCCGATCCCCGCCCCGATCCACGGCTGGAACCTCTGATTGTTGGGGAGCAAGTTTCTCCGCAGGATCACCCCGTAATCATAGTGCTGGAGCCGACCGGGAAAGCCGCCGGTCGTATCGCCCACGGGGATGTAGTCGAACTCAGGGTAGAAAGCTGCCGAGAAGTGCACCTCGGCCGCCCATTGGTTGGCGGGAAAGGTCCGCCCGAGCGAGACGGCGAAGGTATAGCCGAGCCTCGGGGCGCCCTTCGTGCCCTGGAACTCGAGCTCATTCGTAAGGTTCGTGAGGTAGGGAAGGCTCGCGCCGCCCCCCGCTCTGAGAAAGAATTTGCCTTGGTCGGCCGCGCCCGGCCCCGCTGCGACGCAGACGAGCGCCGCCAGCAAAAGAGGAATCGCGAATCTCTTCACGTGGTGCCTCCTGGGTTCGCGGATCGATTCGGTATTTCAAAATGATGTCTCGGGCGGACGGTCCTCGTATCGTCGGGATTGGAGCCCGTCTCCGCGTGCCGCCCGCCGCTAGAGCTCCCTCGAAACCTCGTCCAGCGTCTCCGCATAGACGTCGAGATCAGCCTGCGTATAAAGTATGAACCGAACTTCGTCGATGTCCAGATGTTTCATTTCCTTGATGACCGTCCCGAGCGCTATCCGCGCCGCCCGCTCTATGGGAAATCGATAGGCGCCCGTGCTGATGCTCGGGAAGGCGACCGACCGCAGGCCGTACCGGGCGGCGAGCTCGAGGCTCGTCCGGTAGCTGCTCGAGAGGAGATCGGGCTCTCCGCGCCCGCCGCCGGACCAGATCGGACCGACCGTGTGGATCACGTTCTTCGCCGGGAGCCGCCCCGCGGTGGTGATGATGGCCTGCCCCGTCGGGCAGCCGCCCCGCTCGCTCCGGATGACCCGGCACTCGTCGAGAATAGCGGGACCCCCGGCGGCGTGGATCGCTCCGTCCACCCCGCCCCCGCCCATGAGGCTCGAGTTGGCCGCGTTCACGATCGCATCCACGTGCTCGCGTGTAATGTCCCCGCACACGAGCGAGATCTTCTTCGTCCCCAAGGACAGCTCATTCATGGCGAGACCTCCCGGGCGCGCCGAACGGCGCGCCGCTTCCACGGGCGACCGTGCGCCCGACCCTGCCCTCCGCCCTATGGCTCCTTCCCCACCGCGAGCACCTTGTCGAGCGCCTCGCGGAGCTCATCGGCGCGGAACGGTTTCGCGATGACCCCGGCGAATCCGTACCGCCGGAAATCAGACATGACCTGGTCGTCGCTGTATCCGCTCGAGACGATCGCTTTCACTCCCGGGTCGACGAGGCGCAGGAGCTCGATGGCGTCGCGCCCGCCCATGCCGCCCGTCACGGTGAGATCCATAATGACGGC
The DNA here is from genome assembly GCA_041481005.1 of Candidatus Krumholzibacteriia bacterium. GTDB lineage: Bacteria > Krumholzibacteriota > Krumholzibacteriia > Krumholzibacteriales > Krumholzibacteriaceae > SSS58A. Next base: position 1,569 of record JBGPBA010000265.1, read on the forward strand.
GTCGAAGGGCTTCGCGACTTCCATCGCGGAACGGTACATGTCGATCGCCTCGACGCCGTCCTTCGCGAACGCCGCCTCGTAGCCGAAGCGCCCGAGGATCTTCTCGAGGACCTTGCGAACGATCTCCTCGTCGTCCATGACGAGGATTTTCCCATGGCCGGGGGCCGCGGTGGCGCGGGAGGGACGCTCCGCCTGCGCGCTTTCGGCGGCCGCCGCCGGCAGATAGATCGTGAAGGTCGTCGCGACCTCGGGCTCCGAGTCGACCGCGATGTGCCCGCCGTGCTTCTTGATGACGAAGTAGGCGACCGCGAGGCCGAGGCCGCTGTGGCGCTCCCCCTTCGTCGTGAAATACGGATCGAATATCTTCGAAAGCTCCTCGCGGGGAATGCCGACGCCGCGATCCCGTATCGAGATCTTTACGTATTTCCCCGCTGCGAGCGGCAGTGTCGTGCCGTCGCCGACGTCGACATTCTCGGCCCGCACGGCGATCGTCCCGCCCTCCGGCATTGCCTCGCGCGCGTTCATGATGATGTTGTTGATCGCGTGGCTGATTTGCTCGGCGTCCGCGTCGACCTGTCTGAGATCCTCGGGGAGGGAGAATGCGGCCGACACGTTCGAGCCGCTCAGGGCGAACCGCGCGGTGTCGCCGATGATCTCGCCGAGCGAGGTCGCCTTCTTGATCGGCGCCCCGCCCTTCGAGAAGGTGAGGAGCTGCTGCGTGAGCTTCCGGGCGCGCATCGCCGCCTTCTCGATGTCGAGGAGCACGTCCGCGAGATTCTCGTCGGCATGCATCGTCAGGCGGGCGACCGAGGCGTTGCCGATGATCGCGGTCAGGACGTTGTTGAAATCGTGCGCGATCCCGCCCGCGAGGATGCCGAGCGACTCGAGCTTCTGCGACTTGCGGATCTCGTCTTCGAGCCGGCGCTTCCCCGCGACGTCGCGGAAGACGAGGATGATTCCGATCATTCGGCCGTCCGCGTCCTTGATCGGGGCGCCGCTATCGGCGATGAGGTGCTCCTCGCCGTCGCGTGAGACGAGCACCGCGCCCTCCGGCAGGCTCGCCGGCGCCCCCGTGCGCGAGACGGCCTCCGTCGGATCCTCGATCGGGGCCCTCGTTCTTTCATTGATGATCTTGAAGACGTTCGTGAGCCTCCGGCCGAGCGCCTCTTGCTGCTGCCAGCCGGTGAGCTTCTCAGCCGCCCTGTTCATTAAGGTGACGGCGCCGCTCGTGTCGGTCGCGATGACCCCGTCGCCGATCGAGGCGAGCGTCACGGCGAGGCGCTCTTTCTCGCGGGCGAGCGCCTCTTCGGCGCGCTTTCGTCCCGTGATCTCGAGGGTGACCTCGACCGCGCCGACGATCTTCCCCCGGGCGTCGGTCACCGGGTACCCTTTGATGTAATACGTTTTCCCGTCGGGCGTCCTCACGTCGTGCTCCTGCTGGACGCCGGTCTGCATGGCTTCCAGGACCGGGCAGATGACGCAGGGCTCGTTCCGCTGGTGCCAAACCTCATAGCAGTGCCTGCCGGCGATGTCCGCGGGGTGAAGC
>JBGPBA010000266.1:0-3105 GCA_041481005.1 Candidatus Krumholzibacteriia bacterium
CGTCATCGGGGCCGGTCCGGCGGGGCTTTCGGCGGCCAACGAGCTCGCGCGGCTCGGGTATCCGGTGACGATCTTCGAGGCGAGGCGCGAACCGGGCGGCATGATGAACCTCATCCCCGGATTCAGACTTCCGCGTAAAGTCGTCGAGCGCGAGGCTCGCGCGATCCTCGACGCGGGCGTGGAGTTCGTCACGGGCACCCAGTTCGGGAAAGACGTCACGTGGAGCGCTCTCAAGCGCCGGGGCTATAAGGCGATTCTCATCTCGACGGGCGCATGGCGGCCCATTTGGAAATGGGGAGCCTCGGGCACGAAGGGGGTCTTCCACGCGCTCGATTTTCTCCAGAACGCCGCCCTCGAGGTCGAGGACAAGGACGTCGTGGTCGCCGGGGACGGAATGATGGCGCTCGACGCCGCGCGCACGGCGCTCCGGCTCGGGGCGAAGCGCGTCACCCTCGTGGTCGGCCGGAGCCGCGCCCTCGCGCCGGTTCATCGTGACGACCTCGTCCAGGCCGAGAAGGAAGGGGTCAAGACGCTCTTTCTCGCCCGTCCTTCGAGGCTCGTCGCGAGGGGAAAGAAGCTCGGCGGGGTCAGGTTCGTACGGCTGAAGGAAAGCGCCCCCGACGCGACGGGCAGACGCGCCGTCTCGGAGATCTCGGGGAGCGAGTTCACGGGCGAATTCGACGTCTTCATCGACGCCTACGCGCGCGGGATCGACGTCGCGGGCGGCCGCGCCTTGAAGCTCGGGCTCACGCTTTCGGAAGCGGGCACGGTGCGGATCGATCCCGGCACGAGCGGGGCCGGCTCCAAAGGCGTATTCGCCGCGGGCGACCTCGTCACCGGGCCGCGGAGCGTCGTCGAGGCGATCGCGTCAGGGCAGAAGGCCGCCTACGGCATACACGAATATTTGAGTGGAGAGAGGATTCGTTCGCCCCTCGATCTGACGATCGACGAGGCGATTGCGGGAAGGGAGTTCACGCTCGAGCGCATCCCCGAGGCGAAAGAGCCGCGGCAGGCGATGCCGCTCGAGGGGGCCAAGCCCCGCGGGTCCGATTTCAGAGAGGTCGAGAAGGGCTATCAGGCGCAGGTCGCCCGGCGCGAGGCGCAGCGGTGTCTGCGCTGCGGGCCCTGCGCGGAATGCGCCATCTGCGTCGACATCTGCGGGAAGAAAGACCTTCTTCTTCGCGTGAGCGATGACCTCGCGATCGACGTTCACGCGGGAAGAGAGTTCTGGTCGCGCATGCCGGAGCGGGTGACGATCGAGCTCGGCGAGGAGACGGCCGAGGCCTTGAGCGTTCGCACGATCTGCAATGTGGATGAGAGCCTCTGCACCGGCTGCGGCCGATGCGAAGAGGTGTGCGGATACAAGGCGGTTCACGTCGAGGCGCGCCCCGACGGGGTGTTCATCGCCCGCGTGGACGAGCTCGCCTGCAAGGGGTGCGGCACCTGTGTGGCCGTCTGCCCGACGGGTGCCCTCGGCCAGCGGAATTTCGAGAGCTCCTCGATCAGGAGCAAGCTCGCCTCGATCGCACCGTCTCGCACGAAGGTTCTTTTCGCATGCCACTGGGCGAAGCCCGCGACGGCCGATCTTCCGGAGAACGTGCTTCTCATCGAGACGATGTGCGCGGGACGCGTGCCGCCGGGCCTCATCCTCGACGCCGTGCTGCGCGGCGCCTCCGCGGTCATGGTCTGCGGATGCGGGGAGAATGAGTGTCACTATGGATTCGGGAAGCGAACGAGCATGGAGGCGCTGGAGCGAAGCCGCGAGCTTCTCGAGCTCTTCGGATATGACGCCGCGACCCTGACCGAGGAGCGCTGCAGCCGCCGCGACTTTTTGAAGGTCGTCGGGCAATGGGCGGGAAAAAGGAAATGAACGAGAAAGAGCTCATAGCCCGGTATCGCATCGAGGACTGCACGCGCTGTCAGAACCAGTGCGCCGTGGCATGTCCGGTCTACCGACATTACGGAACGTACCATCCGCAGCAGCTCGCGCACCTCTTCCTCGAAGGCGGCGAGAAGGCCGCCCACGATCATCGCCTCATCTGGACGTGCGTCACGTGCAAGGCATGCACCGAGGCGTGCCCATTCAAGGTCGAGTTCGCGGATTTCATAAGGGAGCTCCGCGTCGGCCGGACTGACTACGAGCCCGTATTCGGCGGGCTCATTCACGCATATCAAAGAAGGCAGGCCGCGCTCGCCGCGGCGGGTGCGGCGAGCGAAGGCGCCGACTCTCGCGGGCCCCGGACGCGCGCTCGATCCGCCGAGGAGCTCGCCCCGGTGAAGGCCCAGGCCCGGGCTTCCGAGGCTCGTCTCTCGTGGCTCGACGATTCTCTCGACGTGAATCGCGGGGGTGAGGTGCTTCTTTTCGTCGGGTGCATCCCCCTTTTCGATTCCATTCTCACGGGGCCCTGCCGGGTCGATTTCGAGGGCATGGCTCGTTCCGCCGTGCGGATTCTCAACAAGCTCGGCATCGCTCCCACGATCCTCAAGAATGAGCTCTGCTGCGGAAGAGATCTCTACGACATTGGAGAGAGGGATTCATTTCGCGCGCTCGCCCGGCACAATCTCGATGCGATCGCGAGATCGAAGGCGAAGAAGGTCGTGACGATGTGCCCCGAGTGCGCGTTTACCTTGAAGGACACGTATGCGAAGGAGCTCGGGGGGCCGCCGCCCGAGGCTCATTTCAGCGTGCAGCACATAACGGAGATCGTCGCGGAGAATGTCGGAAGGCTCGGGTTCGAGAAGGGCTCCGAGAAGCTTGCCCTCCATGACCCGTGCTACCTCTGCCGCTACCTCGGCGTGCTCGATGCGCCTCGGAAACTGATCGAGGCGCTCTCGGCTGGCAAGCCCATCGATCTCGAGCGCCGCGGCGCGCAGGCGCCGTGCTGCGCGGCGGGCTCCTGGGTCAACCACGGGCCCCACACGCGCACCGCGGTGAACGAGCGGCTTGTGGAGGCGCACAAGGGGGGAGCGGAGGCGCTCGTGACCGCCTGCCCGAAGTGCTCGCTTCTCTTCGAAGAGGTGCTTCCCGCGTGCGCGTGGAAGCAGACACCGGTGGTAGTGAAGGATCTTATCAGCCTCGCCGCGTCGAGGCTCAAGGAATAGGAG
>JBGPBA010000267.1:0-3092 GCA_041481005.1 Candidatus Krumholzibacteriia bacterium
CCCCCCCGGCGCCCTCCGCGACGTCCCTGGCCGCGGGAACGGTCTCCACGCCGAGGTGCACGGCGTCGATGAAGAGCGAGCTGTAGCGCCCGCCGGTGATTGTCGAGAGGTAGCCCGCGGCCAACGGCGGCAGCTTCTCGGCGAGAAAGCCCGACATTTTGCCGCGCGCCTCGGAGAGCGCCTCGACGATGAGGTCGATGACCTCGACGCGCCTCTCGGCCTCGGCGAGCCCTTCCCGCGCCGACTCGATCCGCTCGCGGATCTCGCTCGCATCGAATGAGGGGAGCCCCGCAAGCGCGCGCTCACCGGTCGCGCGCTCACGTTCGAGCCGCGGCTTCGCCTCGCGCGCGAGGCGCACCTCCCGCTCGAGGGAGAGAATCTCGTCGGCGTCGAGCCTGAAGGGCTCGAGCAGCTTCAACTCCTCCTCGAGCCCCCGAAGGTCTCGGGAAAGCCTTCCGTACTCGGCGTCGAGACTCTCCATGAGCTCGGGGCGCGGGGTGCCGCGCGAGCCGGCGGCCTCCTCGAGCCGGATGTCGATTGTGCCGAGCTCGGTCATCCACGCGTCGAATTCCCGCAAAAGCTTCGCCGCGTCCTCGAGCGACCGATCCCCCGCCCACGCCCGCCGCGCCTCGGCGAGGGCATTCATCTCGCGGCGCTTCTCCGTGACCGAGGCGGGCTCGCCGCCCGAGCGCCGGCTGAAAAGGTAGATGAGGAGCGCCGCCCCAAGGCCCGCGGCGAGGAAGAGAAGCCGATTCCACGCGAGGCCGCCCGCGATCCCGACCGCAATGAGGACGAACGCGGCGACCGCGCGGGGGACGGGAATGCGCCTCGGACGCTCGGCCTCGCGCAGTGAATCGCTGACGAGGAGGCCCTCGCGCTCAAGCGCGCGCCGGCGCTCCTCAAGGCCCTTCGCTTCGAGATCGCGAAGCTCCCGGGGGAGCCGCCCGGCATTCTTCGTGTGGGCTTCCCGCAGCGCCCCGAGCTCGCGCAGACGTTCCATCTTCTTTCTCATGGTCTCGACGCCGGCTCTTTTTTCGTCGACCCTGCCGGCGAGATCCGCGCACTGGCGCGTCCTCGCGAGCTTCTCCTCGAGGATCGCGAGCTTCGCGTCGATCTCCGCTATCTTCGAGCCGATGCTCGAGAGAGATCGCAATAGCTCCTCGCGCGCGCGGGCGGCGCTCTCGGCCGCGAAGCGCTCGCGCTCGCCGGCGGCGATCGCCTCGCGGAGGCGCTTCACGGGGCCCCAGTTCTTCTCGAGCGCCGGTCGATCGGCGCCCTTCAGGAGCTCGGCCCGCTTCTCGTCGAGCGTCTCGGCGACACGGGCGGGGGTCGCTTCTCCCCACCCGCCGCCGAGAATCTCCTCGAGCTTCTCCCCGATGCTCGCTTCCCCGTCGCACACCTTCGCAAGATCCTCGTGGCGAACGCCGCTCACGCGGAGAAAGAGGTTCTCGTCGAACAGCGGCAGCCGGCTTCGCAGAAACTCACCGACCGCCTTTCCCTTGGCGACGGGCGCGGAGGCGTCCTGGCGGTAGACCGCCTGCTCCCGGGATCGGAAATCCCTCATGATCCGGTAGCGCGAGCCCCCGAGCCACAGCTCGAGCTCGATCTTGAAGAGCCCCTCGCTTCCCCAACGGGCGAGCTTCTTCGTTTCCGTGCTCTTGTTCGTGACGTCCGTGAAAAGAGCCGTGCGGATCGCACGAAACAGGCTCGTTTTCCCGCCCTCGTTCGGCGAGAGAACGACGTTGAGCCCCGGGCCGAGCTCGATGGCCGCCGCCTCGAAGACGAGAAAATGATCGACTGTGATTCTTTCAATCCACATGGTGAAACGCCATCGATCTGAGCGGGCTCCGGGGAAAGCCCCGCGCCGCTCATCCAAGCGGATGGGCGCCCGCAGGGTTTCGCTCACCCAAGAGGATGAGCGCCCGCCCGCGCCGGCCGCTCATCCAAGCGGGTTTCTCCCCTTGAAGAGCTGATAGCCGACCTGGAGCGCCTCCTCGTAAAGCCCCTTCCTCTCCTCCGAGGCGCTCTCCATCCTCGAGAGCATCTCTCGGACGAACTTCCCCACCACCGTGTCATCGGGAACGCGGAGAAGCTCCTCCCGCGAGATCGCCCGCGACGGACCCCTTCCGGCGAGCCGCACCGAGAAATAGCGCCCCGCGAGCGCGTCGAGCGCCTCCGCCGGATCGACCACGGCTTCCGCCCCGATGACTCCGGTGAGCTCGAGATCGAGGATGAGATCGCGGTCCTCGGGGACGGAAGCGGATACCTTTCGCACGAGATCCTCCGTCGCCCCGAGCCCGGTGCAGTCGATCGAAGCCCGTGCGAGCCGGCGCCTGCCCGTGCGAATGAGCTCCGTGCGCACTCCCTCCGATGTGAACCTGATTGAAACGGCCGTCCCCGCGCCTCGCTGATCGCGGGCAATCACCTCGGGGGAGCCGCTGTAGACGACGCTCGGGCACCCCTCCCGCACGACGCGGTACGAATGCCAATGGCCGAGGGCGACGTACGAGAATCCCGGCCGCAGCCCGTCCAGTCCGAGCGGGACATCCGCGGCCTCGGGAACGCCCCCAAAGCCCTCGACGGAGCCGTGCGCGAGCGCGACGTTCCAGCGGCAGCGCTCGATCGGAGCGAGGCTCGAGAGGGCGCCCTCGACGCCCGCATTGGAGGTGAGCGCTTTGCCGTGGATCGCGAGCGAGAGCTCGGGAATCTCGACGACGCCGCTTTGTGGTGTGAGGATCTTCATGTTACCTCCCGCTTCGAAGCGGGCGCGCTCCCGCTCGTAGACCGAGCCCGCGGAATAGAAGTCATGGCTCCCCGGCAGGATGACGACCGTGCACCCGGATCCGGCCTCGGCGAGGGAGCGGATGGCGAATGAAACGTCGCTCTCGATGACGTTGTATGCCGAATTGAAAAGGTCCCCGGCGATGACGAGCGCGCCGCAGCCTTCCTCGCGCGCCGCCGCGACGACGCGCTCGAGCGCCTCGCGCAGGGCGAGCCGCTGCTCGGTGCCCTTCGCGCCGAGAAACTCGAAGGGCGCCCCGATATGGACGTCCGCCGTATGAATGATGCGAAGCTCTTCCATGGCGGGCCTC
>JBGPBA010000268.1:0-3089 GCA_041481005.1 Candidatus Krumholzibacteriia bacterium
CACGAATCTCGCCGAGGGATATGAGAAAGCCGGCAATCCGACCGACGCCCGCGCGACCTACGAGACGATTGTCAAGCTCGCCCCCGGCACCGAGGCGGCAAAGGCCGCGCAGGCCAAGCTCGCGACAGTGGCGCCCGCCGCAGCCGCTCCCAAGGAAAAGCCCAAGGCTCTCGCGCCGAAGGCAGGCGAGGCGAAGGACATCGCAGCCCTCAAGGGCAAAATCGCAGCCGAGCCCTCGAACCCGGCGCTTCTTCTCGACCTCGCCCGCGCCTTCATCGCCGCCGGGCAGTTCGAAGAGGCGCGCGACGTGATCCACGAGTACAATACGATCAATCCATCCAACGCCGATGCGTACTGGCTTCTTGTCCAGGCGGTCGGCAGCATGGCGGGACAGGGCTATGACTCCCGCATCTCGAAGGACACGACCTTCCGCACCAACCTCGCCTTCGAGGCGATGAGCGCAGCCGACAAGGCCGTCGAGCTCGACCCCGAGAATATGAGCTACCGTCTGAACCGCGGGATCATCGGAATCTCGATGCCCTTCTTCATCGGCAAGTTCGATCAGGGGGTCGGGGACCTCGAGTACGTTCTCAAGAACACCAAATCCCCCGCGGACAGCGCGCAGGCGATGTACTTTCTCGGCGTCGTCCGCGAGCGCCAGGCGATGCGATACTGGCTCGACGTTACGAAGAAATATCCCAACACGGAGGCCGCGAAGATGGCGTTCGCCGGGATGCGTCCCTCGATCGCGCATTTCGACCCGGCCAAGGCCGTGAAGCCGATTGTCTCGATCGACTTCGTTCTCGGATTCCGCGATGAGCTCGCCCCGCAGACCGCGGTCTGGATCGAGGACGCCGCGGGCAAGCACGTGAAGACCGTTTTCGTGTCGGGGTTCGCGGGGAACGTCAAGGGCAAGCAGGTCACGCTTCCCGTCTGGGCGGCGACCTCGAATTTCGCCGGGGCGGACGCCGTGACGGGTGCCAGCATCGACGTCGGCCATTACATCTACACGTGGGACTGCAAGGACATGGACGGGAAGCCCGTGAAGCCGGGCAAGTACACGGCCAAGGTCGAGGTCTGCCACTGGCCGAGCATGCGGTACCAGCTCGCCGAGGGCTCATTCACCATTGGCACGAAGGAAAGCGGCGCCCGGGTCGAGCAGGGTGACTACATTCCGTCGCTCGTCGTGACGTACTACGCGAAGTAGGCGGCGCGTTCCGGACGGACGCGAGGCGGGCACTAGGCTTGAGACGCCGACATTCCGAAGGGGTGGGGCAACCGAGAAACCTATCCCTGCGATCGTGCTGAGGCCATTCTCTGCCCAGCTCTCGGATAGGCCACGCGGCGGCATTGACATTCTTCTTTTCTTCGTCTATCCTTAATGCGATGTAGGTTCCGGCTCGAGACGTTCATTGAGAATTCGGCACGTGCATTGCGGCCGAAGCGGTGAAAGCGGTTTGTGGTGGGAGGGGAGGAGGGGTCACCAAGGATGCCGGCAACTGTAATTTACACGGATCATGCATTAAATAGATTGGAATCCAGAGGCATCACAAAGGAAGAGGTTGAGGAGGCCCTGAAGAATCCGGATTCCAGAATGCCGGGGGCCCAAGAGCATACGGAGCGAGTGCATAAGCGAATGCCAAATGGCAGATCTCTTCAAGTAATATACAAGCCCAGGGGCGCCATCATTGTTATCATTACGGCTTGTTGGAGGGAAAAATGAAGATCACATTCACAATCGATCCGAGCGACAAGCAGGTAATGGTGGTCTATTTCGGAATAGCCGAAGGCAAGGTAGCGAGAACAGTAGAAATCGCCGATGGCGAGTGCTACATCGATGAAGACGAGAAGGGCAATCCCATTGGAATAGAAATGCTTCGCCCCGGGCATCTCGAGATTCTGGTAAGCCAAGTAGCGAAGAAATATCATATCCCGGCGATAAGCGAAGCCGTCAACAGCGTCCGAACCGCTCTTGCTTGCGCCTGATGTGCCGAACCAAGTGCAAACGGTTTTGCGTTTAGTGACACCAAACGCCAAGGGCGACGGAAGCTATCTCGTGATCCACCGACCCCGTGGCAGGCTCAGTTGATCCCGCGCCCCTCGAGAAACGCCTTCTTGTTGATGTCGCCGGTCCCCTTCGGGGCCATGCGCTCGATCACCTGGAGCCACTTCTCCTGCTCGAGGTCGATGGCGTTCGACAGCACCCCGAGGAGAATCGTGTTCACGAGCCGGGGGTTGCCGAGCTTGAGGGCGATTCCGTAGCCGTCGACGATCTTCGTGTTGGGCACGCGCGCCTTGATCTGCTCCTCGGCCTTCTCGGGGTAAGCGAACTTGCCCGTCGTCGTGATCGGCGGGACAATCTTCTGCTCGTTCACGATCATCGTGCCGCCGGGGCGAAGGTAGTGCACCCAGCGGAGCCCCTCGGCGATCTCGAAGGCGAGGATAACGTCGGCCTCGCCCTCGGTGATGAGCGGCGAGTAGACCTTCGTCCCGAAGCGCACGTGGCTCGTCACGACCCCGCCGCGCTGCGACATCCCGTGCACCTCGCTCTTCTTGGTGTCGAGCCCGAGCACCTTGGCGACCTCGCAGAGCATCTCGCTCGCAAGGAGCACTCCCTGGCCGCCCACCCCCACGATCAGCACGTTCGTCGTACCATTTTTCATATTAATCCTTCCTCATGCCTTCGACACCGCGCCCGAGGCCCGGCGCGCGGCCGGGCGGGGCGCCTCGCCTATTTCTTGATCTCTTGAATCGCCTCGACCGGGCACACCTGGAAGCAGAGCGTGCATCCCGTGCAGAGCTCGGGATCGATCTGCGACTTCGGACGCCCCTTCTCGTTTTTCTCGGCCGCCGTCGAGATCGCCGGGCACCCGATCCTGAAGCACGCCCCGCACGCCGTGCACGTCTCGAGATTGACGGCGAATGCCTTCTCGATCTTGAGCTTCGTCGGGAAGAGCATGCACGGCCGCGTCGTGATGACGACCGACGGCGCCTCGCGCTCGATCTCTTCCTTGAGAATTGCCGTCGTCTCCTCCTGGTTGTACGGATCGATCTTGCGAATGTGCTCGACGCCGAGCGCCCTGCAGAGC
>JBGPBA010000269.1:0-3081 GCA_041481005.1 Candidatus Krumholzibacteriia bacterium
AGACGCGTCCGACGAAGACGATCTCGGCGCCGTGCAGATCGAGCGGCCGCGGCATGAGACGGCTCCGCGTCCCCTTTTCGCCGACGAGGATGAGCCGCACCCGCCGCGACACCTTCCGCTGAAGCATCGGCAGCGCGGCGAGCACGTACGGCACCCCCTTGCGCCGATCCATCCGCCCGACGAAAAGAATGTTCAGCGCTCCGTCCTTGAATCGTTCGATCGGCTCGACGCCGGGATGGAATCGTCCGCAGTCGACGCCGTTCGGGACGATCTCGTAGCTGCCGGGAAAGTACTTGCCGATGAAGGCCCGCGCCGCTTCGGAGACGGCCATCCGGCAATCGAGCCGCTCGATCCTCCGCGAGAGCGGGCGGTTGAAGAGCCAGTACGGGAAGTTTCTCTCGGCCGCGGCGTGGAAGGTCCCGACGAGCTTTTGACCCGGAGGCGTCGTTTCGAAGATGAGCAGCGGGAGCGTCGGGACGAGCGGGCAGTGCGCGTGCACGATGTCGAACGCCTCGCGCTCGAAGATGCTCCTCAGCTTCTCGCGGAGCCCGACGCCCACGGTCATGTTGACCAAGGCGCCGTTCATCGGGACGAGCACGTTGCGCCCGATCCTGATCACGCGGGGATCGTCCGGATCGCTGCCCGTGAAGCGGGTCGTGATGATCTTCACGTCGTGTCCGCGCTCGCCCAGGATCTTCGCCGTATAATGGACGACCTCGGTCACGCCGCCGGGCCGGGGATAGTACGATTGCGAGACGATCCCGATTTTCATGTCGCCCGCTCCCAGAACGGCCTGAAGATGCACCACTGGTCGGCATTGTCCGAGACGAAACGCTCGAGCGCGCCGTACACCCGTCCGAGCGCCTGATCGTCGGGGAGAGATGCGGCTTCATGCGCCCCGAGGATCGTCTCGAGATGAATCCGGTAGCGTTCCTTCCCGAGCCGCCGGCAGTAGCCGGCGACGATCGGGGCGCCGCTCGCGCGGCTCAGCCGCACCGGTCCGTCGGGCGCCTTGACGGGCTTTCCGAAGAAGAGGATCTCTTCGCCCCCCGTGTACACGTCCCCGTCGACGAGGAGCGCGACGACGCCGCCCGATCCGAGGGCCCGAAGGAGGCGCCGGTACGGCGTGCTCGGGTTGACCACCTCGATCCCACGCGCCTCTTTCGCGTCCTTGACGGCGCCGGTGAGAAGCGTGTTCATCTGAACCCCCGCGACGACGTGGAGGCGGTGCCCGAGCGAGGCGAGGTAGAGCGCCCCGAGCTCCCAGTTGCCGATGTGACCCGTGACGAGGATGACGCCGGCTCCGGCCTTTAGCGCCTCATCGAGCGCTTCGCCCCCGTCGATCTCGATATGCCGTCGGATCCGCTCGTCGCTCCATCGGCTCGACGCGAACATCTCGACGATGTTTCGCGCGTGGTGCCTGAAAACTCCGAGAACCGCACGCTGCCCCGCCGGCGAGCCTGCGTTCGACAGATTCTCCCGCACGCTCGACCGCTTCGCGGGCGAAGATGCGTAGAAGACGAGCGCGGACGCATCGGCAAGGGCCCTCCTCGCGGGACCGGGAAGGGCGTTCGCGACCGTCGCCGTGAGGCGAAATATGAGCGTGCCAATGCGTTCCACCGTTTGCCCGAGGATAGATTCGCACATACCCATTGTCAAGCTTCATGATATGGCATGTTTCTGGCTCGTGTAGTCGCGGCGCCCGAACCGGAGGTTTCTGCATTGCAAGTTTCGACTGAAACGACGCTCTTTATGCAAAAAGCGATGTGCTACGTGAGCAAGTTCATCGCCGCGCGCGGCATCCTCGAGCTCACCGACCGGCGGCTGTGCTTCCAGGTGTTTCAGTTCGACGCCTCCTTCGGCATCAAAAACGTCTCGCTTGAGCTCAGCACGATCAGCGCGGTCGGCATCGAGGCGGGGGACATCCACCCGCGCGTGGTTGTCTCGTCGCAGGGCCGCCGCTACGAGTTCGTCCTCTCGAAGGGGCAGGAGCTCTACGACCGTCTGAGGGACCTCGTCAGGAACCCGATCGAAAGCCCGACCGGCTCGGGCTCCTTCCACTCGTGCGACGACTGCGGGAAGGCCGTGAGCGGGCTCTACCGTTTCTGCCCGTGGTGCGGCGTGAAGCTCGGGACGTCCTGAGCCCCCGATACTCGGCTCCCGGCCCATTCCCCTCTCTCCAGCCACGGCTCAAATCATTTCCCGGCAACCGATTTTTCGGTTGAGAAATGCGGGACCATTTATTACATTTCCTTCGGAGATTCTGGCTGATCCATGCGCCAGAGGTATTTCGCCATATATTGAGGAGGTTTTGATGAGACGGGTCGGTGTCGCTTCGGTATTGATGCTCCTTGCCCTCTTCGTGCTGTTCGGCTGCACCAAGGAAACGGGCACGGAAGCCAAAGTGACCGGGATCGAGCTCCATTTCGATAGCTGCCTTACCTTCGGTGCGTGGGTGTGGATCGACGACAATTACCAGGGCACGTTCACGGACGAGCAGCCGACGATCATCGAGATACCCGCCGGTGCGCACGTTCTGTACGCGCGGAGCAACATGTTCGTGGACCAGTCCAGCGACACTATTTTCTGTTGGACGACGAACGTGAACGTCACGAAGGATCAGGTACTGCCGGTGCGGCTCAACTGTCACGGACACCGGTGTGAGGCGGCCGGCGGCGGGAATCCGTAAGCCGGAGAGACTCCGAAGCCGCTTCTCGGCCGTCGCGATTCCGCATTGCAGTTTCGATAGGCCCTCTCTCATTTTCGGGGAGAGGGCCTTCCTTTATCCACGCTGCGAGAAGCATAACCGATTATTATTACTGATGTTATGAAAAATGAAGGGCTCGACGCCGTGGCACGCTCCTTGCGGTGAGAGCGGGTGTGCCGGGGTGGGTGATTCTTGACACAAAGGCTTACAAGAACACCCTAGCTCAAGTAACCAAAACCTGCTCCGGTTTCTGCTTCCTTGTCTACGCACCATGTGAGCGGGAAGCCCACCCCGGCGCTGAAACAAAAGGTGAGGTTTATGGCAGTTTTCAATTACGCGGGCGGGGAGATCAACGCGAAGATCGTCTACTACGG
>JBGPBA010000270.1:0-3068 GCA_041481005.1 Candidatus Krumholzibacteriia bacterium
AGTCGGCGACAGGACCCGCGGGGGCGCAATCGGCGACAGGCCTCGCGCGGGCCCCGGCGGCGGCGCCGGGACGGCTCATTCGACTTGACACAGCCGGCTCTTTCTGTGAATATGGTGCTCTCGTTTTCCGAGCGTGCGTACGGCTCGCATCGGCCGATTGCCGAGGCGACAGGAGGTTGACGTTGGCTGGACGGTATCTCAACTATATCGCAGGACAATGGGTGGCCGCGGAGAGCGGCGAGTTCTTCGAGAACCGCAATCCCGCCGACACGCGCGATCTCATCGGCCTCTTCCCGAAAAGCTCGTCCGTCGACGTCGCGCCGAGCGCGCGGATCGCGCAGGAAGAGATATTCGGCCCCGTTCTCTCGGTGCTCGACGCATCGGATCTCGACGAGGCCGTCTCGATATTGAACGGCACGCGGTACGGGCTTTCGAGTTCGATCTATACGCGGGACATCAACGGCGCGTTCAGGGCGATCAGGGACATCGAGGCGGGCATCACCTACGTGAACGGGCCGACCATCGGCGCCGAGGTGCAGCTTCCCTTCGGCGGGGTCAAGGACATGGGGAACGGCCACCGCGAGGCGTCGCACACGGTGCTCGACACATTCAGCGAGTGGAAGTCGATCTACATCGACTTCAGCGGCAAGCTTCAGAAGGCCCAGATCGACACGGCCGAATAGGATGGTGGCGTCGGTATGCTGCGAACGAACGCGCAGAGCTGCGTGATGCTCTCGGTTCTCGGGGCGATCTCCCACCCCCGGGTCAACCTCAAGAATCCGTACCTCATCGATCCGGCGGGCGGCATCCACGTCCTGCCGGGAACCGGCGGCGTCACGTACAACGTGGCCGTCGGCGACCCCGTGTTCGCCGTCGTCGGCGACCACGTCGAGCCGGGGGTCAGCATCACGCTCGACGAAGGTGAGCGCGACGGCCAGAGCCTCGGCGCGCTCAGCGTGCTCACGTGCATCGGCAACGAGGCGCGCGTGGCGAGCGGAGAGGCGATCAATGCCCGCGGCGTCGTGACGGGCAAGCACGGCGGCGTCGAGCACGTCCTCGTCGATTTCCCGAGCGCGATTCTCGAGAAGCTCACGATCGGCGACCGCATCCAGATCAAGGCGTTCGGGCAGGGGCTCGAGCTCAGCGACGTTCCCGACGTCCAGATCATGAACGTCGACCCGGCGCTGCTTCAGAAAATGGGGATCGTTCTCCGGAAGGGCCGGCTGGTCGTCCCCGTAACGCACGTGATCCCGTCGTCCATCATGGGGTCAGGTGTAGGCTCGCGCCACAGCTGGAGCGGCGATTACGACATCCAGAGCCCGGACACGGACGCCATTCAGCGGTACGGTCTCGAGAAGCTGCGCCTCGGCGACGTCGTCGCCATTCGTGACGCGGACTGCCGCTTCGGGAGGTCGATGCGGGCGGGCGCCATGTCGATCGGCGTCGTCGTCCACGCCTCGTGCGTTCTCAGCGGGCACGGTCCCGGCGTAACCGTTGTCATGACGACGGTGAAGAAGCTCATCACGCCGGAGATCGAGCGGGAGGCGAACATCGCGCGCTACCTCGGCATCGGCAGAGGCTCCCGTCCCGCGCCCGAGAAGAGACGGCGCCGGCGTTGACCGTCGAAAGGAGAGCATCGATGCCCGACTGGAAGAAGATATTTCCGGAGCTCGAGTGGATCGGCGACGATTCCCTCGCCGAGAAGGTGGCCGCGGTGTGGAGCGAGGCGTACCGCCGCGGAAAATGGACGGACGCCGACATCGACGAGATTCCCTTTACGCTGCTCATCGGGGAGACGGGGATCACGATCGCCGAGCACACGCGCCTTGTGACGAATCTCTGCTGGTCGATCGCGCACACGATGAAGGACATCGGCGACATTTCCCTCAATCTCGATCATCTCATCGCGGGCGCGCTGCTGCACGACGTCGGGAAGCTTCTCGAGTACAAGCGCACGGCGGCGGGCTTCGAGGTTTCCCGGAGCGGGAAGCTTCTGCGGCATCCGCTCTCGGGCATGGGGCTCGCGATGAAGGCGGATCTCCCCGAGGACGTCTACCACATCATCGCGGTGCATTCGCGCGAAGGCGACGGATCGTTCCGGAGCCCCGAGGCGATCGTGCTTCATCACGCCGACTTCATATCGTTCGAAACGGTGAAGGCGCTTGGGGCCTCGTCGTCCTCTCCCGGAAAGAAACGATGAGGGGTTTCGTGGTCCTCCTCGCGCTTTGGATCGCCGCCGCGGCGTGGCCGGTCGGGCCGTGCGCGGCGGCGGGGGCGGGCGTGCGCGAATCTCCCGCCGGGCGTGGGGCCGATACCGTCCCGGCGAAATGCGCCCCCCGGCTCGCCGGGATCCTGCGCTCGCTTCCGGTTCCCGACACCCTGATCGTCTGGATCTTCTTCGCCGACCGGGGCCCCGACGGAGCCGACCGGACCGCCCCGGCGCGCCCCTGCCTTTCGCCGCGGGCCGCCGCGAGACGGCACCAGCGCTCGCATTCTCCGTACGACGAGCGCGACCTCGCCGTCTCCCGCGAGTATATCGAGGCGCTCCGGCCGCATCTCGCGAGGCTCCGCCACGCGTCGCGGTATTTCAACGCGGTCAGCGCCGTCGTTGCAAGCGGCGAGCTCGAGAGGATTGCCGCGTACCCCTTCGTCGCGCGCGTCGACGCCGTCGCGGCGGGCAGGGTGGCGATGGAATATCCCACGGCGCCCGGCGAGCCGTCCGGCCGCGGGCGGGCGCGGAGCGCCGGCGGAAGCGGCGGGCCGGCGAGATCTTTCGGTGCGCTGCCGGTGCATGATTACGGTCCGAGCATTTTTCAGCTCGGCCAGGTGTCTCTCACGTCCCTCCTCGAGCGGGGCGTGAACGGCTCCGGCCTCTCGTCGGGGGGCGCTCCCGTCCTCATCGGCATTCTCGACACAGGATTCAATCGAAGCCACGAGGCGCTCTCGCACGTCGTCGTCGAGGCGGAGCATGATTTCGTGAACAACGACGCCGTCACCCGAAATCAGCCGGGGGATCCGGCGGGGCAGGACTTCCATGGGACCGAGGTGCTCGGGGTCATCGCCGGGCG
>JBGPBA010000271.1:0-3064 GCA_041481005.1 Candidatus Krumholzibacteriia bacterium
GATGAGCTGCGTGACGAGGAACCACAGGAAGATCCCGAGGTAGGAGAGATGCTGCATGGAGACCCTTATCTCGTTGGTGCCCAATGCCTTCATCCTCAAAACGCTCCGTTTGGCGCGGCGGCGGCGCCGCGAGCGTCCGGGTCGCCCGGCGCTCGTCCCCACCGGTTATAATTGCACGCGGCGGAAGAAAATCCTTTTCGCGATCTCGGCGGTGATCAAGTACAGAGCGATGATCCCCGCCACTATGAGAATGAATGAGCCCGGGAGCGGCTGGAACCCGAAGAGCCGCGCGAGCGGAAGATAGGGAAAGGTCACGGTGAACGCGACGACCAGGAGCGTGGCGGCCAGCAGCGCGGTCCCCGGCCGGCTCCTGAAGAAGCGTCTTCGGCTCCGGATCACGAGGACGATGAGGGTCGCCGAGACGACCGACTCGACAAACCAGCCGGTCCTGAAAAGCGTCATGCCCCCGTGGAGAAGGTAGAGGAGCGCTCCGAAGGTCAGAAAGTCGAAGATCGAGCTGATGAGCCCGAAGGTGATCATGAACGAGCGGATCGCTTTGATGTTCCAGCGGCGCGGGCGCTCGACGAGCTCCGGGTCGACCGAGTCGGTCGCAATCGCCATCTCGGGGAAGTCCGTCATGAGGTTCATGAGGAGAATCTGCGTCGGCAAAAGCGGGAGAAACGGCAGGAGCAGCGATGCCCCCGCCATGCTGAACATGTTTCCGAAGTTCGCGCTCGTCGCCATGAAGACGTACTTGAGCGTGTTCGCGAAGGTCGCCCTCCCCTCCTGCACGCCGCGGACGAGAACGCGGAGGTCCTTCTCGAGGAGCACGATGTCGGCGGCCTCCTTCGCCACGTCCACCGCGCTGTCGATCGAGATTCCGACGTCGGCGGCGCGGAGCGCCGTGGCGTCATTGATCCCGTCCCCCATGAAGCCGACGATGTTGCCCCCCTTCTTGAGCGCGATAATGATGCGCTCCTTCTGGTTGGGCTCGACCTCGGCGAAGACGTCGACGTCGCCGGCGAGCGCCACGAGCGCCTCGTCCGTCGTCAGGCGGAGCTCGGCGCCCGTCAGCATGACCGGGTCGGGGTTCCCAAGCTGCTTGCTCAGGTTGGCGGCGACGAGGCGGTTATCGCCGGTGATGATCTTGAGAGAGACGCCGAGCCGGTCGAGTTGAGAGATGACCTCAGCTATCCCCTCCTTCGGCCTGTCATGGAAAATGAGGAAGCCGAGCAGCGTCATCTCTCTCTCATCGTCCTTGCTCATGCGCGAGGCCGTGCCGGCGTTCTTCGCGGCGACGCCGAGCATCCGGTAGCCCTGGTCGCTCGTCTCCCTGAAGAGCCGATCTATCTTTTCCCGCATGGTGGCCAGCGGCACGACCCTCCCGTCGGCCATCTCCGCGGATAAGCACGCCTCCAGAACGTTCTGGAGCGCCCCTTTCGTCACGATGAAATGCTCGTCCCCCTTCGCGACCACGATGCTGAGGCGCCTCCGCGCGAAATCGTACGGGATCTCATCGAGCTTCGAATAGGCGGCGAGGTCGAGGCAGCAGTACGAACGGATCGCGTCGTCGATCGGATTGACGTAGCCCGTCTCGTACGTCGCGTTGAGGTATGCGTAGAGGAGCACCTTGTCGCTCGGGCTCCCGTCGACGTCTACCGCCGAATGGAGGTGAACGACGCCCTCGGTGAGCGTGCCCGTCTTGTCGGCGCAGAAGACGTTCATGCTGCCGAAGTTCTCGATCGAGGCGAGACGCTTGACGATGACTCGGGCTTTCGCCATCCGCCTCGCGCCGTGAGAGAGGTTGACGCTGATGATCGCGGGGAGCAGCTGCGGCGTGAGCCCGACGGCGAGGGCCACGGAGAAGAGGAATGAGTTGAGAACGGGGCGCCCGAGGAAAACGTTCACCGCGAAGATGGCGATGACGAGGGTGAAGGTGACCTCCATGAGGAAATACCCGAAGCGCCTCACCCCGCGCTCGAACTCCGCCTCCGGGGGCCTGAGCTTGAGGCGCTCGAAAATCTTGCCGAACTCGGTCTCCCTGCCCGTGGCGACGACGAGCGCCTTCCCGGTGCCGCTCACGACGTGCGTGCCTTTCCAAAGAGCATTGGTGCGCCGGGCGAGCTCGGTCCCGACGGGAAGCACGCCGGCCGCCTTCTCGGCCGGATACGTCTCGCCCGTGAGGGTCGCCTCGTCGACGAAGAGATCCCTCGACTCGAGAATGAAGCCGTCCCCGGGGATCGAATCCCCGGCGTCGAGGAGAACGACGTCCCCCGGCACGACCTCCTCGACGGGAAGCTCCTCCGGCTTTCCGTCGCGAAGCACCGTGGCCTTCACCTGAACGATCGCGAGCAGCCTCTTGACCGCGTTTGTAGCCCCCCGCTCCTGCCAGAAGCCGAGGATGCCGCTGATGAGAACGATCGCGAAGATGATGATGGCGTCGGTGGCGTCGTGCAGGAAGAAGGAGAGCCCCGCCGCAAAGATGAGGATGAGAATGAGCGGGCCCTTGAACTGGGAGAGGAATATCGTGAGCGAATCGGACCGCGCCTTGGCCTTGAGGAGATTCGGGCCGTGCTCCTTGAGGCGCACCTCGGCATCGGCGGTGGTCAGGCCCTCCGCGGTCGTTCGGTGCCGCTCGAGAAGCTCCGCGGCCGGAACGTTCCAGAATTCGCTTTCTTTAGTACTCGTGCTCATGGACCGCCATTACCGCGCAGCCCGGAGGTAATTATAGCACGGGGCGAGGCAGCTCCTTCATCCCGAACCTCTTCGTCTCCATTTCCATGAGCTCCTTGAGGTGCGCGAGCACCGCGGCATCGAGAGGCTCGGGTGTGTGGGAGGCGAGAACCTTCTCGACCTTCTCCGAGGCGCGGGTACGGGCGTCCTTGCTCCCCTGTTTCTGCCACTCGTCGAGGGCGTTGCGGTCGATCACCTCGTCGGGATAATAGACTTCCTTGCGGAACCATTTCATCGTGTGGGCGAGCGAGAGGAAGCTCTTGCGTTCGATCCCTTCGCGCATGAGCTCGAGGGAGACGATGGGGTCGTCGCGAAGCTCGATTCCGCTGGC
>JBGPBA010000272.1:0-3061 GCA_041481005.1 Candidatus Krumholzibacteriia bacterium
ACAACATCTTCATCACGGGCCTTGTCGGCACGGGCAGAATGACGACCATCAAGCACCTCCTCGAGCGGCTCGAGAAGAAGGGTCCGATTCCGCCCGACATCTGCTATATGTACAATTTCAAGAACACGAGCATGCCGCGCTGCATCGAGCTCGAGGCGGGCGGGGGAACCGAGCTTCATGCCGATATGAACCGGCTCGTCTCGGAGCTTCTCACCAAGATACCCTTGCTCTTCCAGAGCGATTACTACAAGAACCAGCGGAAGAAACTCCTCGACGAGTTTCAGACGAAACAGAAGGAGTTTATCGCGAAGTTCGAGAAGGAGATCGGGGGCGAGGGCTTCACGATGGTGCGAATCCAGATGGGGCCGATCATCAAACCCGAGCTGGTCCCGCTCGTCGACGGCAATCCGACGAACCTCCAGCAGCTCGAGAAGCTCGCCCAGGAGGGAAAGTTCTCGAAAGAACAGCTCAAGAAGTACGAGGATTCCGCCGAGAAGCTCTCCGAGGAAATGGGGCGGGTGTACCTGAGCGTGAAGGATCTCGAGCGGGAGGCCAACCGCCTCCTCGAGAAGCTCGACTACGACACGGCGCGGCCGCTCATCCAAGACCTCATACAGGAGATTGATCAGAAGTACCGGAATGAGGCGCTCGCCGAGGAGCTCAGAGAGATGGAAGAGGCGCTCATGCAGAAGCTCGACCTCTTCCGGGGCTCGGAGGAAGAGGGCGGCCGTCCGCAGCCGGGCCAGGAGTCGGTGCCGGGCGAGAGGGAGGATCCCTTCAGGGAGTTCCGCGTCAACGTACTCATCGACAACTCGGAGACGAAGGCCCCCCCCGTCGTCATCGAGAACTTCCCGAACTTCCGGAACCTCTTCGGCGCGATCGAGCGCGACATCGTCTTCGGCGGCGTCTCGAGGGCCGACCACATGAACGTACGCGCGGGCTCGTTTCATCGCGCGAACGGCGGGTACCTCGTTCTGAACGCCCTCGACGTTCTCATCGAGGCGGGGGTGTGGCAGAGCCTCAAGCGCACCCTGAAGAGCAGCGAGTCCGTCATTCAGAGCTTCGACCCGTGGAGCTTCATCGGATCGTCGACGATGAAGCCTGAGGCGATCAAGCTCAAGGTGAAGGTCGTTCTCATCGGGGACGACTACATGTATTACCTCCTCTTCTCGCTCGACGAGGATTTCCAGAAGATCTTCAAGATCAAGGCCGAGTTCGACCGCGAGGTCAAGAACAACGCCAGCGTCATCAAGCAATATGCGGGATTCATCAGGGCGCTCGGCGAGAAGGAGCACATGCGGCCGTTCGATCGCTCTGGCGCTGCCGCGGTCGTCGAGTATGGCGTGCGGCTCGCCGGGAGGCAGAGCAAGCTGTCGACGAGATTCAGCGAAATCGCCGACCTCATCCGCGAGTCCGACTACCTGTCGCGCGAGGAGGGTAACGGCGTCGTCCAGGCGAAGCACGTGCGCAAGGCGATCCAGAAGAAGAACGAGCGGGTGAGCCTCGTCGAGGACAAAGTCCAGGAGCGCATCGACGAGGGAACCTTCATGATCGACACCGCGGGTGCCGTCGTCGGCCAAGTGAACGGCCTCTCCATTTACGACCTCGGCGATTACATGTTCGGCAAGCCCTCGCGCATCACGGCGCGCACCTCGCTCGGCAACGCGGGGGTCATCAACATCGAGCGAGAGGCCGACATGAGCGGCCACACGCACAATAAGGGCGTGCTCATCCTCGCCGGGTATCTCCGGGGGACATACGGCAGCGAGCATCCGCTCACGATGAGCGCGAGCGTCTGCTTCGAGCAATCGTACGGCGGGGTTGACGGTGACAGCGCGAGCTCGACCGAGCTCTACGCGATCCTCTCGAGCGTGAGCGGGCTCCCGCTCCGGCAGGACGTTGCCGTCACGGGCTCGATCAACCAGAACGGCGAGATCCAGCCGATCGGCGCGGTGAACGAGAAGATCGAGGGCTTCTTCAAAGTGTGCAAGACGCGGGGGCTGAAAGGGAGCGAAGGGGTCATCATACCCGAGCAGAACGTCACCGATCTCATGCTCGCCGACGAGGTCATCGACGCGGTCAAGCAGAAGAAATTCCACATCTATCCGGTGCGGACGGTCGACGAGGGAATCGCCATTCTCACCGGCCACGCCGCGGGCAAGAGGGGCATCGGGGGAAAGTACCCGAAGGGCACGGTGAATCACCACGTGATGCACCGTCTCATCGAGATGTCCAAGCTGTGGCACGACTTCGGCAAGGAAAAATCGGACAAGTAGGGCGGAGCGGCGCCCTCGGCTCCCGAGCGCGCGGCGAAGAGGCCGCGAACGGTCCAGGAGGAACGCATGGCTTTAAGGCGAATCATTCAGAGTGCCCTCGTCGTTCTCGTTTGTGCGCTCGCGCTCGCGGGCTGCGGGGGAAAGGATAGGAAGCAGGGGATAGCGGAGGCGCTCGCGAAGGTCCCCCTGGATTCGAACCTCGTCGCAAATCCCTCATTTGAAAGGTGGGTCGGCGCCGTGCCCGCCGACTGGCAGATCGAGTATTTCGAGGGGCCCGGCAGGATCGAGGAGTACTACGGGAAGTCGAACGACTTCAAGAAGAGCGGCCAGTTTTCCTTTTACCTGAGGGGCGTATTCAACACCGATCGCTGGATGCTGCTCTTTCAAAAGATCCCGGTCATTCCCGGCTATCGGATCGAATTCGCCGCGGAGATCAAGACCGACGGGCTCGAAAAAATGAAAAAGCAGCAGGACAGGGCCAATATCTACGTCCGGTTCTACGGCAAGGACGGCAAGCGCGTGAAAAGCCGCTCCTACGCCGACGCCTTCACGGGGAGGCTCCACGGGACGAGCGATTGGCGGCGATACGAGACGGTCGGCAATATTCCCGATGGAGCGCGCACGGCCGAGATCGGCGTTATCAACGAGATGAACGGGTACCTGTACGTCGACGACGTCGAGCTGAAGGTCTCGGCGCCCATGCCCTGGAGAGAGCACAAGACCCGCTACGTCGATTTCTATTACCTCGAGGGGCATCCCTTCCCGCCGCAGGCCATGGAGCAGGA
>JBGPBA010000273.1:0-3054 GCA_041481005.1 Candidatus Krumholzibacteriia bacterium
GCGTTGATCTTGAAGAGGAGCTCGAGGATGCTCTTCTTGACGACCGGATCGAGGTTGCCGGTCGGCTCGTCGGCCAGCAGGATCGACGGCCTGTTCGCGACCGCGCGCGCGATGGCGACCCGCTGCTGCTCGCCCCCCGAGAGCTCGGCGGGAAAATCGTAGCGCTTGTGGTACAGCCCGACCCGCATGAGAATCTCGGTGACCTGACGCTTCACCTCGCCCATCCCGACGCCCGTCACCTTGAGGGCGAGGGCGACGTTCTCGAACACCGTCTGGTCCTTGAGGAGCCTGAAATCCTGGAAGACGATGCCGATCTTGCGGCGAAGCTCGGGGATCGTGCCTCGCTTCATCCGCGTCGAGACGTGCGGCCCGACGACGACCTGTCCCGACGTCGGGAGGTCGTCCATGTAGATCATGCGGAGCAGCGTGCTCTTGCCCGCGCCGCTCGGCCCGACGAGAAAGACGAACTCCCCGTTCGCCACCTGCAGATTAATGTCCTGGAGGCTGAAATGTCTGCCGAAGCTCTTGGAGAGATGGTAGACGCCGACGATTATTCTCTGTTCCTGCGGCATCGCGCGGCCCCGCCGTCATCCCTTCTTCGTTTCGCGACGCTTCCGCTTCGCGAGGCAGCACTCGACGGCGAGCGAAAGGGCCGCCCCGAGGCTCCCCGTGGCCGCCGTACCCGTTCCCGCGATGTCGTACGCCGTGCCGTGGCTCACCGAGGTGCGCACGACGGGAAGGCCGATCGTGACGTTCACGCCCTCTTCGAATCCGATCAGCTTGAACGGGATCATTCCCTGATCGTGGTAGAGGGCGACGTAGGCATCGTAGCCTTTTTCCTCCCATTTGTAAAACAGAGTATCGGCGGGAAACGGCCCGTCGACGAGGAACCCGTCGCGGCGGAGCCCGGCCACGGCGGGCTCGATCGTGTCCCCCTCCTCGGTCCCGAGGACGCCGCCGTCTCCCCGGTGCGGGTTGAGCGCGGCGACGGCGATCCGCGGTCGCGCGATCGCCCAGAGCTCCTCGAGCGCCGCGGCCGTCACGCGGATGCCCGTGGCGATCCGCTCCGCCGTGACCGCGGCGGGGGCATCCCGCAGCGGTATGTCCCTCGTGAGGATCACGATCCGGAGCCGCCCGGCGACCATCATCATCTGGCAATCGGGGGCGTCGAGAAGCGCGGAGAGCATCTCCGTGTGGCCGCGGTACGGATAGCCGGCGAGCGCGAGCGCCTCCTTCGAGACGGGCCCGGTGACGATTCCCTCGACGAGCCCGCGCCGCGCGAGCGTCACCGCCGTCTCGACGGCGAGCCCCGATATGCGGCCTCCCTCCGCGCTCGGCCGTCCGCGCGGAACCGACGTCCCCTCGCCCGTGTCGATGAAGCACGGGAAGGAATCCGGCGGGGCGAGCCGCTCCGCCTCCCGGTAGGAAACGACGTGCGCGACCTTGCACATGGGGAGCGAGAGCCAGTTCTCGAGAGCGGCGTACGATCCGATGACGTACAGATCTGCCCCCGTATCGCGCCGCGTGGCCAGGAGCGATCCCGTGATCTCGGGGCCGATCCCTCCCGGATCTCCGACGGTGAGCGCGAGCTGCACCTTGGGCTCACTCATCCCAGAGATCACCTTCCTTGGCCTCGATCGGGCTTTCCCTCACGACGCGATAGTACCGTTCGCAGTCGCGCCGGGCGACCTGCCTGTCGGGCGCCTCGAGAATCTCGACCGCCATGGTCTTCCGGGGATACCTGATCTCGACGACGTCGCCCGCGCGCACATCGGTGCTCGGCTTGGCCGCTCGCCCGTTGACGCTGATGCAGCCGGCCTCGCACCCCTTGCGCCCCTGGTTCCGCGTCTTGACGAGGCACAGGGATTTGAGGAGGAGGTCGACTCTCATCCCGCTACTGCTCTCCCTTTATTTCGACGGAATACTTCTTCTTGAGATCCTCGACGTAGGAAGTGAGCTTTTCCTGGCGTTTCTGCTGCATGACGATCCTTCTCAGCTCGTCCCGCGCCTCGTCCATGGCGTACGTCCGCTCGGGGGTCCAGGCCAGAACCTTGAGAATGCGGAAGCCCCGCGTGTCCTTCATGACGGGCGCGATCCCCCCCGCCGGCAGCCCCTTGATGAGGTCGCGGATTTCGGCGGGAAGCGTTTCGACCGGAACCTCGCCGATGAGCCCACCCTTGTCCTTCGACGCGTAGTCGCTCGAGTACTTCGCGGCCGTCTTCGCGAAATCGGCGCCGTCGACGATCTCGCCCCGCACGATCTCGGCGAGCTCCGCCCCTCTCTTGAGGTCCTCGGGGGTCGGCGCGATCTTGACGAGGATGTGGCGCAGCCGGACCTGGTTCCCCTCGACTCCTTCGAGCTTGATGAGATGGTACCCGAACTCGGTGAGAACCGGCGGGCTCACCTCGCCGACGGCGAGCTTGCGCGCCGCTTCTTCGAACGGGGGATTGTTGAGGTCTTGGAGCTTGAGGAGTCCGAGGTTCCCGCCGTACTTCGCGCTCGGGCAGTCGGAGTACTGCGAGGCGACCGCCGCGAAGTCCTCGCCCGCTTTGAGCTTCTTCTCCATCGCGGTGATCTTCGCGAGAGCCGCCTCCCGCACGCTGTCGGCGGGCTGGGGCGCGATGAGGATGTGCGCCAGGGTGACGGTCGCGGGGCGCTTCGGCAGCTCGCCGGCATGATCCTTATAGTACGCCTGCACGTCGCGGTCGGTCGCCTCGAGCCCCTGGGTGATCTTCTGGTCGAGCATATAGATGAGAAGCTGTGAGCGCGCCTTCTCCCGGTAGATCGACCTGAGCTGATCGAGCGTGAGCCCCTCGGCCGCGAGCTGCTTGCCGAACGCCTCGTCTCCGCCGAGGTCGCGCTTGTTCTGCTCGATCTGGCGGTCGACCGCCGCGTCGACGTCCTTCTCCTCGACCTTGATCCCGTCCTTCTCGGCCTGGATCAGCATGAGCTGATCGGCTATGAGCGCCTGCAGTATCTCCTCGCGCAGCGTCTTCTCCTGGTCGGGGGGGAGCTCAGTCTGCTTGTTCTGCATGAGGTACTGCTTGAACATCA
>JBGPBA010000274.1:0-3038 GCA_041481005.1 Candidatus Krumholzibacteriia bacterium
CTGACGATATCGCTGTTGTCGGGCGCGTATATATAAATGTGGAGGTTCGGGTCGTTGAAGCTGCTCCCGAAGAGGCAGCAGCTTCCGGGTCGATTCGAGTAATAGATGTACTGGGCCCTGGCAGCCGTGCTCCCCATCATTGCCAGTGTAATGAAAAGGAAGAGAAGATGCTTCATGGCAATCGCCCCCAGTTGACGCCGCTTTCGCCCTCCTTTGCGAATTATACTCTCATTTCCGACTGAATGCAATCACCACACCTGGGTCTCGCCGCCCTTGATCAGATTCAGGTACTCCATGCGCGTCTTCTGATCCGTGCGGAAGGCGCCGAGCATGGCGCTCGTGACGATGACGGCGTCGCGCTTACGCACCCCCCGCATCGCCATGCAGAGATGCACCGCCTCGATCGTGACGGCGACGCCATACGGCTTGAGGTGCTCCATGAGCGTCTTCGCGATCTGGTTCGTAAGGCGCTCCTGCACCTGGAGACGCCGCGCGAAGGTGTGCACGACGCGAGGTATTTTCGAGATGCCGATGATGCGTCCCTTGGGAATATACGCGACGTGACACTCGCCATAGAACGGAAGAAGGTGGTGCTCGCACAAGCTATAGAGGCTCATGTTCTTCGCGATGACCATTTCATCATACTCTTCCTCGAAGATCGACCCCTCGATGATCTTCTCGGGATCCTCGCGATAACCGCTCGTGAGGAACTCGAGCGACTCTTTCACGCGAGCAGGGGTCTTGAGCAGGCCCTCCCGGTCGGGGTTCTCGCCTATCTCGACGAGCAATTTCCTTATGAGATCTTCCATGGCGTGCGCCTCCCGTAAAGAGAACGATCGTGACGGCTGAAGATAGCACGCCGAGCGCCATTATACAAAGAGAGACGTGGCCCGGCACGCGGAGAGACTCACCGCCCGGCGCAAGGAAGGGGTTGACAGGTCCCGGATTTTGTAGCATTTTATCAGACCGATATTTCATCAACCCTCAGCAAGGAGTGGATGTAATGGCAGGAGATAAGAAAGCCGATCTGGCGGGACCGGGCATCAGTACCTACGAAGAAGTGGATAAGATTCTCCCGAACGATTACAAGGCGATCCTTCCGCCGCTCGAGAGAATGAAGGCGCTTTACGCAATCAAGGACTATATCGAGAAGAACCTGTGCAAGGAGCTCAACCTCTCCATGGTCCAGGTTCCCCTCATCGTCGAGCGCGAGAGCGGAATCAATGACATGCTCGACCGGGACGGCTCGCGTACGCCGATCGAGTTCCCCTGCGGGCTCGGACTGAAGAAGCGGCTCAACGCACAGATCGTCCAGGCCGCCACGAAGTGGAAACGGCCGGCGCTCGCCGAGTTCGGCTGCAAGATGGGCCAGGGCATCTGCACCGACATGAGGGCGGTCCGCAAGGACTACTTCCTCGATCACGATCACAGCGCGTACGTCGACCAGTGGGACTGGGAGCGCGTGATGAGCATGGACCAGCGCAACCTCGACTTCCTCAAGGACGTCGTGCGGAAGATCTACAAGGTCATCATCGGCGCCGGGAAACAGGCTCAACAGATGTATCCCGAGCTCAAGAAGACCATGTACCCCGACTTTCCCGAGGAGCTCACCTTCCTCCATGCCGAAGAGATACTCGACATGTATCCCGACTTGCCGCGCAAGCAGCGCGAGACCACGGTGCTCCAGAAATACCCGGCGGTCTTCATCATCGGGATCGGCTGGCCGCTCAAGGACGGCTACCCGCACGAGATGCGCGCCGCCGACTACGACGACTGGATCACCGACACCACGAAGATGACGGGCAAGCCGACGCATGGGCTGAACGGCGACATCCTCGTCTGGAACCCCGTCACGAAGCGGCGTCACGAGCTGACCTCGATGGGCATCAGGGTGACGAAAGAGACGCTCGTCGAGCAGCTCAAGATGTCAAACCTCATGGACAACCTCCAGCTCCCCTACCACCAGGCGATCATGAACGACAAGATTCCGCTGAGCATCGGCGGCGGGATCGGGCAGGCGCGGACCTATATGTACCTGCTGAGGACGGCTCACCTGGGCGAGGTCACCGTGTCGGTGTGGCCGAAGGAGCTCAAGGACATCTGCCGCAAGCACAACATCCACGTGCTTGAATAAAAGGGCAGGGATAGACGAAGAAAGGGCGGCTCCAAACGGGGCCGCCCTTTTCTTTTGTATTGCCGCGGGGCCGATGCCCGCCCCACCCGATTTATGACTGAGCCGGTGACTGCGCTTCCTTGCACTCCGCGGGCGTCCTGAGCATCACAATGATCACGGCGGCGATGATGCACAGCACCGCGGCGATCATGAATGGCGGCATCCACGCCGTCACGCCCTTCCCCGCTCCCATGTCCTTGAATATGCCCGCGAGGATCGGCCCGACGATTCCGCCGACTCCGTACGCGGTGAACATGAAGCCGTAGTTCTGACCGACGTTCGTCGTGCCGAAGCAGCCCGCCGTGCAGACCGGGAAGAGGGCGAGGGTGCCTCCGAAATTCGCGCCAACGATCGCGAAGAAAACGCAGAGCGCGATGTAGTTGCTGCCCAGGAAATAGAGGGCGGCCATCGCGACGCCCTGGACGATCGCCATGATCGTGATCGAGCGCTTCCACCCGATCCCGTCGGCGATCGAGCCCCAGCCGATGCGCCCGAAGCCGTTCGCGAGGGAGAAAAAGATGGCGTAGGCGGTCGACGCCGCGGCCGCGGCGACCTTCGGATCGGCGTACTTCGCGAGCCCCGACGACACGAGCGCATCCGAGCCGAAGAGCTTCGCGATGCCGATAACCATGAGCCCCGCGAGCGCGCAGAACGCATACGCGAGCCAGATCGAGTAGCACTGACGCGTCTTCAGCATGTCGCTCGAGCACATCTCGAAGGCCTGCTCGATCGGCCGGCCGCCCTTTCTCGGCGCCGTGGGATCCCATCCCTTCGGACGCCACCCCTGCGGCGGATAGACCATGAAGATCGAGCCGATTGAGATGAGTATGATGAAGGTGATTCCATAGTAGAAGAAGGTTCGCAG
>JBGPBA010000275.1:0-3033 GCA_041481005.1 Candidatus Krumholzibacteriia bacterium
GATGATCAGGTCGGGATGATTCTGCGGGGGTAAGGATTTTAGGACCTGCCACAACTCCGTTGGGCTGAGCTTGGACGCTCAACCCGCGCACGAAGCCATGGCGGTCAGACGGTATTTCTTCTTCACGTCAACCGGCCTTTGTGAAATTTAATCCCGGCGCACGGATCACTTGATCTCGCGAATGGCGCCAACGGGGCACACCGCCACGCACGCACCGCAACTGGTGCAAAGCACCGTGTCGATGACGAACACCTCGGCGCCTTCCGAGATCACCTCGACGGGGCATTCCGACTGGCATGCTCCGCAGCAGATGCATTCGCCCGTTATCTCGTACGCCATCTTCCCCTCCCGGCCGCGCCGCGCCATTCGGAGGCGCCGCGGCCAGACGTTCACTATTCTGAAGCCGAGCACGCGGCACCGTCAACGAGAATAATCCGCGTCGCGACGATGGGGCGAGGGGGCACGGCGCTGCAGGGGCGCGGGCGGCGAGACCCCGTTCGGCGTGGCGCCCGACGAGCGAGGACGGCGGGGCCCCGTTCGGCGCGGCGCCCGACTAGCGAGGACGGCGGGGCCCCGTTCGGCGCGGCGCCCGAATGGCAAGGAGGGCGGGGCGCGCTTTATCCCCTCTGCATCTATAGGCGTTTTTGTGCAAATCCAAAGTTGAACTTTTGATTTGCACAAAACTTCCCATGGATATTGGAGCTCGATCATGATGCTGCATCTCGATCGCGCGCGCGGCGCTCTCACCGCATCATCATGGGCGGCTTCTGCATCGTCTCTTTCGTCTCTTTTCCCTCTTTGGTTGCTTTCGCCTCTTTCGCCTCGGGCACCAGTGTGACGCGGAGCGCCTTGTCGTATGAGAGGGAGCCCGCAACCACCTTCGTCACGCCATCGAGGGGCGCGGAGGCGATGAGACCGTTCATTGCCTGATAGCCCGCGGCCGTGCCCCCGAGAAAGAGATCGAGTCCGATCGCGTATGCCTTGTTGATGCTCGAAAGCTCGCTTCGCGTACGCTTGCCGATGAGACGGCTCTTCGCGATGGCAGCCTCGGCGGCATCGGGCGGGTGCTCTCCGAAGCCCTTGATCTCGGCCTCGAGCGCCGCCTGGGCCTCGGCGAGACGGGCCGCCCCCGTGCCGAGTGAAGCCGTGACGATAGAGCCGCCGGGCACGAGCGCCGTGGCGCAATCGGTCGAATAGGCGAGGCCGAGCTTCTCCCGAAGCTCGAGCTGCATGCGTCTCGAGAGGGCCTCCGCCGCGACGAGGATCGAGGCCGATTCCGCGGGACCGGCGGCCCGCACGAGCCAGCTCGCCGAGAGATAGGCCCCTTCCTTCTTTGTCGGCATTTCGATGGCGTCCGATCTCGCCTGGGATGGAATGGGCGGGCACGCCGTCACCGGGCCCGCGGGGAATGCGGAAAGAAGCGGCTTGAGGCGCGCGAGGGCCCGGGAAGGCTCTTCGGAAGACACGAGGCTCGCGATGATATTTCCGGCGACGATGTATTTCCTGGCGAAGGCGGCGAGCTCCTCCCCCGTGACTGACTGAATCGCGGGCGGCGCCGGGAAGATCGAGGCGCCGAATGGATGGGCGCCGAAGAGCTCGCGATAGATGGCGCTCCGGAGGACAAAGCCGGGGGAGCCCGACCTCATGCCCACATCGCGGGCGAGGGTTTTCTTCGCCGCGTCGAGATCCTCACTCGTGAAATCGAAGGCGAGGAGGCGCTTCACGAGGAGCGAGATCGCTCGGTCGCTCGAGGCCGCGGGGCACTCGAGACGAACGAACGAGAACGCCGGATTGAGAATGTAGTCGTCCTGCGGCACGAAGGGATTGTCGCCGAAGCGCACGCGGGCGCCCATTGCGTCGAGCTCCTTCGTGAGCTCGGCCCCGGCGCGAGAGGTTCGCATCACGGTGCCGAAAAGCTCGGCGAGGCCGCGGGGCGAAGTCGCCTCCGCGCAGTTTCTTCCCGCAAAGAGAAGATGGAGCGCGGCGACGGGAGAGCCCGGCCTCTCGAAAGCCGCGGCGGTGATTCCATTAGGCAGCGCCTCGATGACCGGCGCGGGACCCGCCGCGCCGATGTCGGGCGACGAGGCGCCCGCGCTCGCGAATACCGCATTGAAGCGCAGGGGCTCGAAGACCCGCTTCAGAACTCTCGCGCAATCCCCCGCCTTCACCTTCTCGATCCCTCTCGAGCGGGCGTCGATGTAGCGTTCCCCGAAAAGCCCGATTCCCTCGCCATTCGACATGACGTAGAGGTGATACATCTCGCGGTCGAACATCTCGCCCGAGGAGAATGACACGCGGGCCTCGGCCACCACCGGCTCCGTCGGCCGCCAGGAGGCGAGGCTTGCGACGATGGCAGGAATGCTGTCATACGGCGCCGCGGGGGCCTCCCCAGCGTCGACGTGGATTCTGAGCGCCGAGAATTCCCGGTGGGTCTCGAGGCCCACCTCGGGCTCGGGCAAGCCGTGCGCCTTGAAAAGGGTGGGTAACGGCGACGCGGCGCCCCCGAGCATCTCTAAAACGAGTAGCGCCGCGGGGAAATCCTTCTCGCCGACGGATGGAAGAGGGATGAGCATGTCGAAGCCCCGGCCGACCGCGGCATCCGTGACCAGATCGATTTCATTGCTCCAGCGAGGCGCGGGGACAGCCTCCGCCTCGCGGGCCGCTGAGGCGCTCGGCGCGCTCGCTGTGCCATACGCGCTGCCCGCCCCGCTCGCCGCGGTGAAGTAATCCCGAACCCACGCCATCGCCTCGCCGCTCTCAAAATCCCCCATGAGAATCACGCGCATGCGCGAGGGAACGTAGTGACTCGCATGGAACGCGAGGACCTCGTCGCGGCTCATCGTTTCGATCGTCGAAGGATACCCGATGACCGGCTCCGCGAGGGGGCTCCCGCGATAGAGCGATCGGTCGATCGTTCGATCGCGCGCGGACTGCGGGTCGTCGACCTCGCGGCGTATCTCCTCGCCGATCACTTTGCGCTCCTTGTCGAGCTCGACCGGCAGGAAGAGCGAATGAAAGAGCATCTGTGAGAGA
>JBGPBA010000276.1:0-3032 GCA_041481005.1 Candidatus Krumholzibacteriia bacterium
AGGAGATCGTGAAGAAGGCCGGGCTCAAGAAGATCGGAATGGAGCTCGGCTCGAACACCCCCGTCATCGTCTGCGAGGACTGCGATCTCAAGCGCGCCGTCGAGGACTCGGTCTCGGGCGCCTTCTGGGCCGCCGGGCAGAACTGCATCGGCGTCCAGCGCATCTATATCGAGAAGGGGATCTACAAGCGCTTCGAGACGCTCTTCGTCGCGCGGACCCGCCAGTACAAGGTCGGACCCAAGCTCGAGGAAGACTGCGACATGGGTCCGATGATCAACGAGGGCGAGGCGAAGCGGATCGAGCGCTGGGTCAACGAAGCAGTGAAGGCCGGCGCCACCGTGCTCACGGGCGGGAAGCGCCGCGGCA
Organism: Candidatus Krumholzibacteriia bacterium; assembly: GCA_041481005.1. Taxonomy (GTDB): domain Bacteria; phylum Krumholzibacteriota; class Krumholzibacteriia; order Krumholzibacteriales; family Krumholzibacteriaceae; genus SSS58A. Next base: position 367 of record JBGPBA010000276.1, read on the forward strand.
CCATCTACGAGCCGACCGTTCTCGCGAACGTTCCCGAGGGCTCGACGATCGACGTCGAAGAGGTCTTCGCCCCAACGGTGAACCTGTATCCCGTCGAGAACCTCGACGAAGCGATCGCGAAGGCGAACAAGGTCAACTTCGGCCTGCACGCCGGCATCTTTACGAAGGACATCGGCAAGGCCTTCAAGGCGATCAAGGAGCTCGAGGTCGGCGGGATCATCGTGAACGACTCGTCCGACTACCGCATCGACATGATGCCCTTCGGGGGCGTCAAGCGAAGCGGCCTCGGCCGCGAGGGGATCAAGTTCGCTCTCATGGAAATGACCGAGCCGCGCGTCGTGTGCTTCAACCTATAGGCGCTACGCGCGCGGGGCATTAACCGATTCCCATTCCGCAGACTGGTCTAGCGGGCGCGCCGCAGGCGCCCGCGCCGCGCCCCACGCCGCCCGCCCCGCGCACCCACGGGCCTTGCGCCAGGCGCCGTGGACTGATCGCCTATTTCTTCTCGGCTTGTTTCTCCGTCGCTTCCTGCTTGACGGTCTCCTGCTTCACTTCGACGACTGCGCCGGTTTTCGCGTCGACGAGGATCTCCGTCATCGCCGTTGAACCCGGCGTCGCGATGTCGAAGGACCAAACCAGCTTTCCCTGCTCTTTCTCGAGCTCGCCTTCGCGTATCTGACCCTGGGGCACTTTGTCCAGCGCGATTCGCTCCGCTTGCTCCCTCGATATGCGCGCCTCCCGAAGAAGCGCCTTCTGCGAGGCGCATCCGACAGTGCCGATGAGCAGCAAAAGCCAAATTGCGATCGCCTGCATCGTCGCTCGCGGCGTTCCCATACGATGACTCCTCTCTTTAACGGAGCCGGCTATATCCTGTAGCCGCATCCTAAAGCTTGACCAGCTCGACGCGCCGATTGTTGGCCTTTCCCTCGGCCGTCTCATTCTTGTCTATCGGCTTGGTCAGGCCCCAGCCCTTGGTCTCCAGGCGGGCGCCATCGACCTTGAACGTCTGCATCAAGTAGGTTTTCACCGAACTCGCCCTGGCCTCGGAGAGCTTCATATTGGCGTCGGCCCCGCCGTCGCTGTCGGTGTGTCCCTCGATGGAGAGCCGCAGCGTGGGCGTTCCCGTGAGAAGCTGCCCGATGTCGGCGAGCGTCTTACAGGATTCCGCCTTGATCTTGTCCGAGCCCGAGTCGAAGAGAATCCCGTGCGTCACGATCCGCCCCGTCTCGTCGAGCTGCTCCTTCAGCGTCTTGCCGCCCTCGGCGTAACGGAAGGCGCGCACGAGCATGGGATTGCCTGGCTCGTCCGTCCACGGATCCAGGTGAACCCGCAGGCCGACCGGCGCGAAACCTTCGATCGCCGGCACGTTGGCGACGCGCTCATTGTCGATGTAGCACTTTATCGTACTTTTGGTCGCCATGATGCGCATCGTGTGCTTTCCGGCGGGAAGAGCGGCTGCGAGAGTCTTGTCGGCGAGTGTCTTATCCATGATGATGAGATGGGTGTTAATATTGTCCTTCATCCCGAGCTCGCCGATAGATTCGTTGCTCTCATTCAGCCACTGGATGCTAAACCAGTGCCCCTTGAACTCCGGTCCCTTCGAATAGAATTCCATCTCCGCGGTGTACTTGGGCGGGAGCGGCCCCGCGGGCACCTTGGGACGAATAGAACCCTTATCGGTGCACATGATGTAGTTGTCGCTGCCCTGTTTCGCCACCTCGAACACGCCATTGTCCAGATTCCAGCGCGAAGGGAACTCGCCGACCTCTTCGTTCTTGAGGTCGTCGTAGAAGATCACCTTGTCGCCGGGCACGAAGTCATACTTCGTGTAGAGCGTCATGTCCTCGGCGGCTGCGGTGCCGCCCTTGGCCGCCCCCGAGGGCTGGGCCTCGTTCCCCTGCGGCTGCGCGGATTTCTCCTCGGGCGACGCCTTGCCGCTCATCGCCTTGTCGATCGCCTTGTCCGTTTTCTCGTCGGCTTTCTTCTTGAGCTTGTCCTTGATGCTGCCAAACTGAGCTTGTGCGGGGCTCGCAGTCAGCACCAAGCCGATGGAAACGGCGAGAACAACGAGGAAGCTTACCAGATTGCGCATGTTGCCCTCCCTTTGCTTTGACGGTTATCCTTCAACCGGCTGGTTCCGAATGAACGTCGAGCGTACGCCGCCGATGCGCCGCTGTCAAGGGACCCCCTGCGGGTCGGCGGGCGCCGAACAACGGACCGAACGAAGTGCTTCTGCGCGCGGGCCGCGCGAGCGGCAAGCCTACGCCGCCGGCCAGAGCCATCCGAAGATGGCAGCCGTCACGATCGCATAGATGAGCCCGTCGAATGAAGCTTTGAGATTCGTCCCCACGGGCCGACCATACCAGATCGTTTGCTGCCACAGGGCGAGGACGTAGCCCGCGAAGGCCGTAGCGCATGTGAATTTGAAGACGCCGACGTAGCGGGCGCCCGGCCCGAGGGCCCGCCCCGCGACGCACGCCGCAAAAATGCTGACGACGATGGAGTAAATGAACCACTGCACGAGATTCTTCGTCATCGAAGGCGATGCTCCGGCCTTTATCACCGTCACGAAGGCGGCGGGGCCTTTCTTCCATTTCTCAATGAACTCGGGTGTGCGCGTCTCCTTCATGTTCCCGGCGAACGGCATCATGTACTCGCCGGGAGGG
>JBGPBA010000277.1:0-3031 GCA_041481005.1 Candidatus Krumholzibacteriia bacterium
CGCCCGGACCGTCGATGCCCGTGTAGAACATGAAGTAGGTGCCGCCGCTCTTGATGACGTGCGGCGCCCAGAGACCGTACGAGTCCCATCCGTTCGGATCAGGCCTGAGCGCGGGGCCGACGTATCCGAGGCTCTGAAGGTCGGCCGAGACGTAGTGCTCGATGTAGCAGCCGGAACCGTGATCTTCGGTCTGGAAAAAGAGGTGGTAGAGACCGTAGTCGTCCCTGATCCAGGCGTGGTCGGCGATGTCGTCGTCCTCGTCGTTGATTCGCGGAAAATCCTCGTCGTAGGGATTCCCGTCGCCGTCATCATCGTCGAGCTTCGACTGTAGGAAGGTCGGGCTCGCGCCGCTGTCGCAGCACGGGGCCGCCGCGGAGCGGGCGGGCTTATTCGAGCAGCCGCAGGCCGCGAGCAAGGCGAGAATCATGGGGGTCAATGTTATCGGCGCGAGAAATCGATGCATCTGGAGCGCGTTCGGCTCCTTTCGCGGGATCCAAAAACGTCGGCATTCGATTAAATATAATGCTCCGGGGGCGTCGTTCAAAGCCTCCGTAGGGAAGGCTGCCTCGCGGTCAGTCCCACCGAGCATCCCCCCGCGCCCGAACCATCTTACGCCGGGGCCTTCGGCGCCTCGCCCCCGGTGAGCTTGAAGGTCGCCGCGATCTTCGCGAGAAGCTCCATGTTCGCCTTTTCCTTCGCCTTGTCGCCGCCCGAGTCGGTCGAGAGATGAATCGCGTAGAGCTTCCCGCCCCGGAGCGCCATCGCGAGCACCCAGCGTCCCTTCCCCTCCCGCTCCGACTGCTTCGTATAGGTCCACGTCCCATACGCGGCCGGCGCTTCCTGGCCGCCGATGTCGACCTTCGCGAAGCCCTCGATCTTCATGTCGCGGATCCCCTCCTTGTTGCTTTCGGAGACGCGATCGGCGACATCCTGCCGAATCACCTCGGGACGCGACGAGGGCTGCCATCCGGTCTGAATCTCGACGGCGCCGTCCTTGAGATGGGCGAACCATCGGATCATTCCGACCTTCGTGTCGCCGCCGCCGTCGACGATCTGAATCTCCGGCGGCATCGCGAACGCGAAGTCGGGCCGCACGACGATCGGGATCTCGCGGGTGTAGATCGACTGGATATTGAACGGGAGGAGATTCGGCTGAAGATACATTTCCGTACCGGGGATCGCGATCGACATCATGGCCTTCTCGATGGGCACGATCTGACGGATGTCGGCGACGCACGCGTCGACGAGCGTCTTGATGTAGCGCTTGTCGGTCTCGAGGTCATCCTTGCCGCAGATTTTGCCCCTCCCCGGCACCACGTATCGGATTCCGAGGTTCCCGAGGCGATCGAGCGTCTTGAACCAGTTGTCGTAATCGGCCCCGGGGTCGGCCATGTTGAGGTGGTAGCCGTTCGCCGCGAGCCCCCCGGTGAAGAGAACGCCGTCATGCGGCACGACGACGACGCAGTCGCCCGCCGTATGCGCGGGGCCGAAATACCGAAGAACGACCTTCACGCCGCCGAGGTCGATCGTTTCTCCGTCCTTGAAGATCGTATCGGGCGGAACGATCGTGACGTCCTTGATCAGCTCGAAGCCTTCCTGCGAGCGCTCGCGGTAGAAATCGAGGTAGAGGGGAGAATATTTGAGGAGCGCCTCGCGCGTCTCCGGCCGCGCGATGATCACCGCCCCCTGCGCTTTGAATACCGAGTTGCCCCAGGCGTGATCGGGATGGTAGTTGGTGTCGACGACGTACTTGATCGGCGCCGACGTCACGGAGCGGATCGCCTTGAGGAGGTCGTTCGCGAGCGCCGGGTTGTAGCGCGAATCCACGACGAGCACGCCCTTCTTTCCGACGACGAAACCGCTGTTCGCGCCGTGGCCCTCGACGGGGGTCGGCCCCGTCGCGATGAATGCGTAGGCGTGCTTCGATATCGGGACGAGCCCCGTTTTGTCGAGGTTCCGCTTCTCGCATCCAGCGGCGAAGAGGATCGCGAGGGCGAGCGCGGTCAAAAGCAGCGATCGTTTCATGTACCGGACTCCTTTGCGTCGAACGTGGCGGATGAACTAGGGAGCGCCCGCGGCGGACCTCTGCTGCGCGGCGAAGAGCACGAGATCCCCGGAGCCGAAGAGCACCTTTATATCGAACGGGAAATCGCCCGCGCGCCGAAGCGCGTCCATGTCCTCCATTGACGAGAGGAAGATCTTCTTCGGATTCTGTTCAATGGCGGCCGCGACGGAAGAGGCGTCGACCCGCGGCTCCTCGAGAGATCGATCGCCGTAGAAGAGCATCCGCGCGCACTGAACGCGGTAGCGCTGCTTGAAGTTTCCGATGCGCTCGCCGGCGGGGGTGAGCCGATTGGCCATCCGCGCGACGTCCTCGATCGGGTCGGGCCCGAGCCGGCGCAGGTGGAGCGGCGTCGCGACGAGCAGCAGCATGAGGAGGCAGCAGAGCGCCGTCATGACGTGGTTGCACGTCCAGATGCCCCGCGTCACGTCGCGCGACGCGCGCGCGAACCAGCGCGCGATCTCGCTGGCAGACAGGACCGCGCCGAAGGGGAGCGCGGCGAGGAACATGCTCGGCTCGTGCGAGATCCCGAACGCCGTTGGGAAGAACAGAACGGCCGCGAAGATGAGGAGTGCCCAGTCGACCCTGCCGACCCACTCGTTGTGCCGACGCTCTCCCCGGGCGAAAACGATCCGCGCCGCGGCCGCGACGGCAGGGATGGACCAGGGAAGATTTCTCAAGAGGCTGTCCGCGGAGACGGCGAGAACCGACGAGACCGATTTGGCTGAAGGGTGCAGGAGCCCGACGAGCGGCGCCCAGAGAGCGCTCCGCGCGACGCCGTCTCCCCCGCGAATCGTCTCGGGGAAGAGCCACAGCGCGCCCGCGACCGCGCCGGCGATCGTCGCGACGATGAATCCCGGCCTCCGCCAGACCTCGCGCCTCTCCCGGTCGACGGCCGACGCAAGCGCGGCGCCGACAATGAGGAGGTAGCCTCCCGCGCCGAAGCTGAGCACGCCGCCGCCGATCCCG
>JBGPBA010000278.1:0-3030 GCA_041481005.1 Candidatus Krumholzibacteriia bacterium
CCGTGAGCGCGGTATCCTTGAGCAGCTCCGTCATCCCGATGACGCCGTTCATGGGGGTTCGGATCTCGTGACTCATGTTGGCGAGGAAATCATCCTTCGCGCGGTTGGCTTCTTCGGCGGCTTCCGTCGCCTTCCGCAGCTTGACCTCCATCCGTTTGCGCCTCGTGATATCGCGCACGGTCGCCTGCACCACGTCGCGTCCCCCGAGCTTCATGGGTGTAATCAGGACTTCGGCGGGGAAATCCTCTCCGTCGGCCCGCCGGTGCACCCATTCGAAGAAATTCCGACCGTCACGGTAAGCGGCCGCGATTCTCTCGTCGGCGGCTTTGCGTGAACTGGTTCCATCGGGCTGCGTCGGCGGGGAGCAATCGCTCGGATACAAGGTACAGAATTCCTCGCGCGTCTTGTATTTGAACATTTTCAACGTGGCGTCGTTGCAGGTGACAAAGCTCTTCTCGTCGCATAGCATCATGGCATCGTTCGACGCTTCGAATACGTTGCGGAATTTCTCCTCCGATTCCTTCATGCGGGTTTCGGCTTCCTTGCGCTTCGTGATATCGATGAAACTCACGATGAAGTACGTTCGCCCGCGCCCGAGCGCGACCGAGACGTCGGTTCTGAGAATCGGAACGCGTGCCCCGTCGGTCCTCAGAAGGACGCCGTCCGACGTTCTGCCCGTTCGCTCGGGCTCTGCGCACGAATACGCCTCTTTCTCGACGGGGAGAAAGTACCTGTCGTAGATGGCGCCGACGATATGATCTCCGTCATCGCCGATCATCTCGCGGACACGGGGATTAATGTCGGTGATCCGGCGCGTTTCCGCATCGATGATCATGATCCCCGTCGGCTGGGAATCGAGTATTGCCCGGAGGCGGGTTTCGCTTTCCTGCAGGGCTTCCTTGGCGCGTTTTTCTTCGGTAACGTCGAACGAGTATCGAATCATCCGGACGACGTTCCCGCCGTCGTCGAAGATCGGACAGCCGTATACCCTTGCCTCTCTCCGGTTCCCGTTCTCGTCGTCGTAGGCGTCCTCCACGATGACGGTTTTTTTCGTTTCCTTCACCGTCGTGAGGGGGCAGGGATAGCCCCGTTCTTCACAGGGATGATCGAGCTTGTATATCAGCGAGTAGCACGTCGTCCCTTCGGGCAACGCGCCTCGGTGGGCGGCGCCGTTCGTGAGCACAACCCGGCGATCATGGGCATCGATGACCAGGAAACTGTGGGGAAGAGATTCGATCACGGAGGCCAGAAACGTGTTCTGCTGCTTCAGCTCCTTCTGGGCACGGTAGAGATCGCGCGTCTTCTCCTCGATCATGCTCTCGAGAATCGTGATCTTTTGCTCGGCTCTCTTGACTTTTCTCTCGAGCAGCTCGCCGGGTTTCATGTCACCGTCACCCGCTCCCGCGAGAAGTCGAGCTCGAACGCGCACGTTTGCGCGCCGTGCAGCATACACTGGAGCTGCTTGTATCGAATGGAGGAGCCGTAGTGCTCGGCGACGCCCTCGATCAGTCCTTCGATGAGGGGGCACAACCTTCTCGCGGAGTCGTATCGCATGATGAGACGATCCGGCGAGGGCTCCTCGCACATGAAGCGCGGCGGATCGGCGTCCGCGTAAAGCTTCTTGACCTCCAGCTCGTGAATGGAATTGACGGTCATGAGAAACGCCTTGGCATGATGGTGTTGATTGAAAAAGGAGGGGAATCTCCGCGCCAGCTTCCTGATGCAGTGTCTCCCGAAGGCGTGAAGAGTCTCGGATTCGGTCGTTCCCAGTGCATCGACGGTTTTGTCGATGAGGGCCGTGAGGTCCTTATCCGGATACGAGCCGGGGCCGACGAACGGCTCCCTGGGTTCCGGGAAGCATGCTTCGAGCAATTCCTCGTATCTTTCTTCCCCGAGATTCTCTTTGATGAAATCCTCGAGCAGATTGATGATGATTCCCTTCATGATTCATTACCTCGGATGAGATTTCCGCGCTGCGGACGATGAAACCGAGAGCAAATCGGGGTATTCCCTCCTCTATTGCTGCAAGCCCCGCGCCGGAACGCGAAATGGAACCTTAACGGACGATAGGAGCCGGGGTTGTATGCTCGACAGAGTCGAAATCTCTCCGATCCGTGCCACGCTTGATTCGTGGGACACAGGTCCCAGAGTCGTCCTCGGTCAATTGCATTTTGAGGCAGGGTGGACCGGATGGCTCGCTCACGAGCGGCCGTCGGGATTCTGCTGCCTCGTTCCGACGGGACGGACGTGGCCGGGATGAGACGACTCGACCTGCTCTCATCGACAAAGACATATGTCGCGTTTGCTCCCATCATGGCGCCCGCACCCCCCACCCCCTTCGTACGCCGAAAGAGCTACAGCCGTTAGACCTAAGTTCAATTGCGCATGCGTGCCCGGAAGGCGCACGATTCCGGCATAGGGGGCGACGGTTGAACCGTGGTCGATCAGATGCGATCGACCGGCGCGCCGCATCGGTAGCGTGAATATCTTAGAATTTAGTACCATGGTTACCTCTGAGCTGCGGTCCGCGCGCTACCTGCTCGGCCAGTGCAGAACGAAGGATGCCCTCCGCTGCCCCGCGTGCCTCAACCAGAAGCTATACATAATCGAGAAGGGCAAGCGACGGCGCTGCGCCCAATGCGGGCATTCATTCCCTCCATTCGCCGGTACCTGGCTGAACAAAACAAAGATATCGGCCCGTCAGTGGCTCTGGGTAGTGAAGCTATTCGAGCTCGAAACGCTGGCTACCGTCAGCGCAGGAGAGATCGGTATCAGTTACCCGACCGTTCTCAAGACGCTCGATATCATCCGATCGGCGATCGCACAGGCGTCCGTGAACGGCGCCGCGGAACGGACCGATCCACTGGAAGAGAAAGCCGTATTCGGAATTTCGTCGGCGCGCGAGGGCGGCACCTCTCTCGAAGCGCTCAGCGACGACCTCGTGCTGCTCAAGGTCAAGCTCAACGACGGTCGCCTCGTCCTCGCTGACAAAAGAGTCGACTTCTCCAGCTTCTCGTGGTCGGGGAACAC
>JBGPBA010000279.1:0-3008 GCA_041481005.1 Candidatus Krumholzibacteriia bacterium
CTGCAGGTGGAGCCCCGCCATGAACGCGTGGGGGCCGGACAGCTCCTGCGGTCGGAAGCCGTAGAACGAGTAGGTGCGGTCGCTCTCGAATACGGCGTACGTGTTGATTCCCCCGACGAAGAATCTCTCATGGAGCGGCGCCCGGCCGTGGGTCAGTCCCACGAAGATGTTCCCCGTCACCGTGACGCGCCGTTCGACCGGGATGGAAATCTGCCCCGTGAGCATCTCTCTGCGGAAGACCGCGTCGCCGCTGAAGGCCGTTCCGGCCGCGTCGCCGCGAATCCAGAGAACGGCGCCGCGACGCGGGAACCATGACCTGTCGAGCGTGTCGTACCAGAGGTCTCCCGACACGAACGAGACGTGCCCGCTCTCGGTGCGGAGCGCGAGGGGTCCGATGTCGGGCGACGTGTCGAAGTATTCGACGTTGAGCCCGGCCGCCGCGTAGAAGACGCGCGAGAGAAGCGTCTCGAGGAAGAAGCCGCCTCGGGTATCCCTCGTCCGCCACCGGCTCACCCGCGTTTCGCCTTCGTACATATTGATGTGGTCTTCGAGGTAATCGAGGTCGAGGCGGAGCCCCGCGCTGCGCCGGATGCCCGTGTATATCGCGTATTCGGTCACGATCCGCTTTCGCTCGCCGAGGAGAACGTCGAGCTCCACCGAGGAGGCGTGCTCGATGAGATTCTTGAGGGATACGTTCATGAGGAGAGCCGCGCCCGATTCCGAGTCGTACTTGAGCCCGAGATTGAGGAGCGTGCCGCTGTTCTCCTGGACGGCGATGACGAGCTTTCTGCCGCTGGGTACCTGCTCGAAGCGGTATCTGATGTCGCTGAAAAAGCCGCTGCTGTAAAGGCGCTGAAGTGCCCCCTTGAGCTCATCGGCCGTGACGAACGCGGGCGGTCTGATGTCGAGCTCGGCGAGAACGAACCGCGAGGAGACGTCCCTCAGCCCCCTGACCTCGATCTCCTCGATGCGAATGGGGCTGAAGCAGGCGGCGTTGAGAACGGGGATCGGCGCGCCGTCCAACTCGAGCGGGCACGTGGCGGGAGCTCTCGCGGCGGCTTGCGAATCCGGACCGGCGCCGAGCCCTCGCAGCGAATCGGCGATCGCGCGCAGCTCCTCGAAATGCTCTCGCGCCGCATCTTCCCCGAGCCGGATGAGATCCCGAGCCTTCGTGTAATCGCGGGTCCCATACCGGTCGGTGCGGGGCATGATGAGCACGTCGCACATGCGCTTCTGGGCCTGGTGGCCCGGGTCGAGGGTGACGTCGATTGTCTGGTTCAGGATCCCGACGAGGTTGTCGAGCTTCTCGGGGGGGAGGAGCTCGCCGCTCACGTCGACCCCGATGAGTATGTCGGCGCCCATGCTCCTCGCCACCTCGGCCGGAAGCTTGTTCACGAGCCCGCCGTCGACCAGCAGCCTCCCGTCGATGCGCACCGGCGTGAAGATCGAAGGAATCGACATGCTCGCCTTGATCGCATCCGGCAGGCAGCCGTGATCGAGCAGGATCGATTCCCCGGTGCTGATGTCCGTGGCGACGCACGCGTACGGCTTCGGGAGTTTCTTGAAATCGTCGACCTCGAAGTACGGCCACGTGAGCTCGACGAAGAGGCTGTAGATGTTCTCGCCGGCGGCGAGACCGGCGGGGAGCCGCGGCCGCCAGGAGACGACCGGCAGCGACAGAAGGTACCGGTCGTCCTTCTTGCGATTCTTCATAGGGAGCTGATTGCGTGGGAGCCTGTCGCTGAAGAGGTCATTCCAGTCGATGGCGAGGGCGACGCGCTCGATCTGGTCGGGGGTGTAGCCGACGGCATAGAGCGCGCCGATGACGCTGCCGATGCTCGTCCCCACGACGACGTCGACGTGAACGCCCGCCTCTTCGAGGACCTTGAGAACGCCGATATGGGCGAGGCCGTGGGCGCCGCCGCTCGAGAGCACGAGGCCCACGCGGGGGCGCGGCGCCGCGACACCGGCCGCGCCGTCCGGGGGCGCGGACACGTAAGGCCCCGCCTGGACGGGCGCAGCGAGGAGAAGCCCCGTGAGAATGAGGAGTGTCGCCCTGAGTTTCGAAGCGCGCATCGATAACCGCCGGTTTGACGCCGCCCGCGCGGCGGCGTGATTCTTCAAGAATGATTGCACAAAAGCCGGGGGGTCGCGAATGAAAACAGCCGGCGCGGGTCCTGTCGCCGATTGCACCCCGCACGTGCTCGCTGACGCTGCGCTGCGTGCGGGGGCCCCATCGGCGCCACCCGCGCGTGCGGGCGCCTCGAGCTCCCGCCGCCCGAGCACCCTCATTTTTCCTTGACAAATTGGCGTATTAGTATATCATAATGTGCATATGACCAAGGTGAGGGCGAATAAGACGAATTCCGGGGACCCGGCGGCGCCTCTTGCGGGCGCCGACATCGAGCGGTTTGCCGAGACGCTCAAGGCGCTCGCCAACCCGGCGCGGCTCCGGATCGTCAACATTCTGTCGAGGGGCGAAAAAACGGTTTCCGAGCTCTGCGAGCTCTCGGGACTCAAGCAATCGCTCGTCTCGCAGCAGCTGAGGATCCTCCGGTACAGCAGCATCGTCCAGAGCCGGAAGAAGGTCCCTCACACCTTCTACAGCCTGAAGGAGCGCAACATCGTCCGCCTGCTCGATTGCCTGAGCAGATGCGGCGCGCTCAAGGCCGAATCGTCGCGAAAGAGATGAAGGAGGACGCATGGCGGAGAACGTGATTCACGTGGGAAAGGACAATTTCGAGAAGGAAGTGCTCCAGTCGACGATTCCCGTGGTCGTCGATTTCTGGGCGGAGTGGTGCGGACCGTGCAAGTTCCTCGCCCCCGTGGTCGAGGAGCTCGCGACGGAGTATGCGGGGCACGTCAAGTTCACGAAGCTCGACACGGACAAGGACCAGGAAATCGCGATCAAGTACGGCATCTTCGGCATTCCGACGCTCAAGGTATTCAAGGCCGGAACGGAAATCGACTCGATGTCCGGGGCGGCCCCGAAAGACTACGTGAAGGAC
>JBGPBA010000280.1:0-3007 GCA_041481005.1 Candidatus Krumholzibacteriia bacterium
CACACAATGACACCTCCGGCTTTGAGTGATCAATCAAGCACATGATGCAGTAGTATCGATTTCCCCTGTGAGAGCCAATCTCAAGCTCAATATATGCAGATTCTTCGGCAGAGTCAAAACGGCAATCGGACAACACGCCGCTGATTCAATGCGGATGGGCCGCTACCACTTGAGGATCTTCCGCAGCTCCCGCGCCTGTGCGCGGCTCAGCGGAATCACGGGGCCCCCTTTGCCCTCCATCCGCAGCTTGTAGCTCCCGCTGAACCAGGGAGTGATCTCGTGGATGTGGTTGATGTTCGCGAGATACGAGCGGTGCACGCGAACGAACTGGCCCGGGCCGAGCTCTTTCTCGAGCTCATCGAGCGACCTGAAATTCACGACGCCATCGAGGCCTCTGGCGAACACCTTCACGGAGCCTGACTCGAGCGTCGCATAGAGGACGTCGTCGACGTCGACCATGACGAGGCACTCGCCCTGGCGCAGCGCGAGACGCCGTCCGGAGGCTCCGACAGCCTTGAGGAGCGCCCGCAGGTCGGGACCCGCCTCCACGCCCTTCCGCACGCGCCGCGCCCGCTCGATCGCCTGCGCGAGCCGCTTCTCCTCGACGGGCTTCAGCACGTAATCGACCGCGTGAACGTCGAACGCCTTGATCGCGTACTCCTCGTACGCCGTGACGAAGATGACGGCGGGCACCCTTTCGAGCTCCGACACGCGCGCGACGACCTGGAACCCGTCGAGCCCCGGCATCTGGATGTCGAGGAGAACGACGTCGGGCTCGAGCTTCTTGATGAGCTTCACCGCTTCGAGCCCCTCGCACGCCTCGCCGATGACTTCCACCCCATCGATCTTCCCGAGGATTCGCTTAAGATCTTTACGCGCGGGGGCCTCGTCGTCGGCGATGAGCACGCGGAGGCGCTCCTTCTCATTCATGGATTCCTCTCCTTGATACGCGCGGGCGATTTCTCGGGCGCCGCCCGCGCTTCGTCCGTCGGCCGACCGGGCTTTCATCGGTCGCTCGGCGCTCGTTCAACAGGCATCTCGATGACAATGGATGTTCCCTCACCTTGTGTAGAGGTTATTTCAATCGACGCCCGCTGTCCATAAGCGACGCGGAGCCTCTCGCGCACGTTTCGAAGCCCGATTCCCTCGGCGGCCGCGCCGCGAAAGCCGAGGCCGTTGTCGCGGACGACGAGGCGGAGCTTCTCCCCCATGCGCGCGGCCTCGATGCGGATGGTGCCGCCGCCGACTTTCGGCGACACGCCGTGGCGCACCGCGTTCTCGACGAGAGGCTGCAGGATCATCGCGGGCACCGGCACATCGAGCGCCTTCGGGTCGAGCTCCTTCTCGATCGCGAGCTTCTCCGGGCCGAAGCGGGCCACCTCGAGGCTGAGATAGTCGTCGATGAACTCGATCTCACGGCTGAGAGGCACGAAGTCCTCATCCCCCCTCAACAGCCTCCTCAGAATGCTCGATAGCTTTACGAGAATCCACCGCGCCTTCTCCGGCTCGGTCCAGACGAGGGAGGTGGCGGCGTTCAGCGTGTTGAAGAGGAAGTGCGGATTGATCTGGCTCCGGAGCGCGTCGAAGCGCGCCTGCATCGCGGCCGAGCGCTGCTCCTCGAGAAGCACCTCGACGCGGGTATTGTTCCATATCTTGAGCGGGATGCCGACGCACGCGAGCGTCGTGAGCCACGCGCAGAGCGTCACCCAGAAATGATCCGGCCTGAACGCGAAGATGATCGACGGGAAGAACCGGCCCGCGAGGAACGTCCTCGCCGCCTCGAGCGCGATGAGGATGATCGTGATCGTCGCGCGCGAGTCGAGCCGGTGCTCCCTCGCGAACACACGCCACGACCGCCAGACATTATTCGTAATGATCGGCGAGAAATTCCAGAACTCCTCGTGATTCTCCGTACGCGCCCTGATGAGCCCTCCGGCGAAGCCGCAGAGCACGCCGAAGGGAAGCGCCGCCCACTCGCCTCGCAGCGCCGCCGGCACGCTCACGAAAAACCCGACCGCGGAGCCGGGCACCATCCCGCCGAGGAGCCCCACGAGGAAGGCGCCCGAGAGCGAGAGGTCCATCCCCTCGTAGCCGACGAGCACCCGCACCGCCGTGCCGAGGGTCAGGAGCGTGCCGAATATAAAGGCAAACTGCCAATTTTGGCGAGTATTGCGCCAGTCGAGAAAAATGAGGTTCTTGAAGAAACTCGACGTGATGAGGGCGCTCGCGAAGGCCGCCATAATGCCCATCTTGAGGAGGAGAACGAAGAGGATGAACTGATCGCCCGAGAGCGTCACCCTGGTCAAGCATCGGCCTCCGGTCAGAGGCACAAATTAGAAGGCATACTCTCTATCCCACGGAGTCAAGAGTATGCCAACTGAGAGAGTTAGATTCTCATATAATTTGTACCATATCCGCCGCTTTGAAGTCAACAACAAAAGAAGCCGTTCAATTGGCGGCGTGCGTGCCCCGTCCGCCTCGTTGTCGCTCGGCGCTCACTCTGCGGGGGGACGGCGTGCGGGCCCCGTCCGCCTCGCTGTCGCAGGATAGCTCACGCTTCGGCGTCCGGGGCACGCACGCCGCTCGGAAGCTTACACTCCGGCACAGCCCGGTGGGGGTCCGCCGACGGAGCATTGGCGCTTCCTAGCCAGCTCCGGAGGCGGGCCCCCTCCGGGCGCGCGCGTCCTTGTACAGCGCCCTGACGGAGCGAAGATCGTCATGGTAGGTTCCCTCCCGGAAATCCGGGAAGGTCCACTGAAGCGGCTCGAAATCGCCGTCATGAAAAGAAAGCCGGCGGATGATATTGACTTTGCTTTGCAGGTTCTTCTGGATAAGGTCGTTCACCGTATCCGGCTCGAAGCTGCCGTCGGCAAGTTGTTTCCCGGCCTTCATTCCGGTCATAACCTCAATACCCTCGTCGACGGTCTTTACCGGGTAAATATGGAACTTCTTGTCCTTGATAGCTTCGACTACCTCGTCTTTAAGCTGCAGGTTGCGGATATTGCTC
>JBGPBA010000281.1:0-3007 GCA_041481005.1 Candidatus Krumholzibacteriia bacterium
CCCGGCTCGTCCGGCCCGCGGAGCGCGACAGGAAGCTGCTCGCGGGGGAGCGCAAATGCTGCCCGGTGCCAGGCTTCGATCTCTGCAACTCTCCAGATGAATTCACGCCGGAGCGAGTTCGCGGGAAGACGATCGTCTTCACGACGACGAACGGAACGCGCGCCATCGCTGCGAGCGCGAAGGCCTCGCGTGTCGTCATCGGTGCGCTCCGGAACGTGAGCGCCGCCGCCGAGGCGGTCGCGGGCAATCCGTCGCTCGTGCTGTTATGCTGCGGGAGCGAGGGGAACATCGCGGCGGAGGATCTCCTCTGCGGGGGACTTCTCATCAAGCACCTCGGGTCCCGGGTCGAGCTCGAGTCGCTGAACGACGCGGGCCGGATCGCCGTTCTTCTCGCCGAGCGATTCGGCGGGGAGGTCGAGGAGTTCGTGCGTTCGTGCGATCACGCGCGGAGGCTCGTCTCGCTCGGCTACGGCCACGACGTCGACTTCTGCGCGCGCGTCGACGCGACCGTGCGCGTCCCCGAGGTCCGGGACGGAACGATCACGTGACGGCCGCCCCCTCGCGGCGCCGCGGCGGCATGCCCCGGCGCGCCGGGGCCGAAGGAAGCGAAGCCATGAATCATGACGACGAGAGATCGAGAGGGGCCATCCTCAGGGTCATCGACGCCAACGCCAATCGATGCGCCGAGGGAATCCGGGTGGTCGAGGAGCTCGCGCGCTTCTCGATGGCGCACGGCCCGCTCGTCGAGGAGCTCAAGGAGATCCGCCACGCCGTGCGCCGCCTCGTCCGGGAGCTCCCGGGGCTTTCCATCAGGCACCGCGACAGCGCGGGGGACGTGGGGAAGGATTCCGCGACTCCCTCCGAGACGCACCGGGGATCGCTGGCGGACGTCGCGCGGGCGAACTTCGCGCGAGCCGAGGAGGCGCTTCGGGTCCTCGAGGAGTTCGGGAAGCTCATCGACCCCGGGAAGGCCCGCGCCTTCAAAGAGCTTCGGTTCAGATTGTACACGATCGAGAAGACGCATTTCCTCGCGCCCTCGGAAAGGATCGCGATGCCGCGCTCGCCTTTCCTCTACGCGATTCTCGACCGCGGCCTCGTGTCGAGCGCGGACGTTCCCGCGACCGCGGCCTGCCTCGTCGCGGGGGGCGTCGACATGGTGCAGTACCGGGCGAAGGACGTGAGCGCCGCCGAGAAGCGCCTCGATCTCGTCGCCGTCCTCGCCGCGGCGATCGAGACGATGATCCCGGTCATCGTGAACGACGACTGCGAGCTGGCCTGCGAGATGGGCGCGAGCGGCGTCCACGTCGGCTCGGGCGACTGTCCTCCCGAGGAGGCGCGCAGAATGCTCGGCCCCGGGCGCATCGTCGGCCTGTCGGTGCACTCGACGGAGGAGCTCGAGCGCGTGCCGCTGGAGACCGTCGACTACATCGCGGTCGGGGCGATCTATCCCTCGCCGACGAAGCCCGAGGCGGCGGTCAAGGGCCTCGAGTTTCTCCGGCTCGCGCGAAGCCGCGTCGATCTTCCCATCGTCGCCATCGGCGGGATCGGTCCGTCGAACATCTCCGAGGTGTTCGACGCCGGGGCCGACGGGGCGGCGGTCGTCTCCTCGATTCTCGGGGGAGACGTGCGGAAAAACAGCTTTACCTTGCGGCATATCATTGATACAAGATTGAAAGGATAGACCGGGACCCGCTGGTCAAGATCGCGGCGCGCCGGAAGACGGCGCGGCGGCGACCGGTCGGCCTCGCCGAACGGGGAGGATACAGGGCGATATGCGGAATACGGCAGGCGTTCTCCTCGTCATTCTCGCCATCTTCATCGGCATCACGCTCGCCTCGTTTCACGAGGAAGACTTGGGCTCCTTTTACCAGGTGACGGGTCTTCACACGCTCTGGGGCGTCCTCCACGAGGTGAGGAATCTCGGCGGCTTCGTGGGCGCCGCCATCGCAGGCGGCCTGCGCTTTCTTTCCGGACCCGTTCTCTCGTGGTTTTGGCCGCTCTTCATCATCTTCTTCGCGGTATTGAGGTTCAAGGATATCGAGGCGCGCAGCCAGCTGCGTCGCGTCGTTTGGATCTTGGTGCTCTTCGTCATCGTGCAGGCGATCGCGGCCATTTTCGGTGGGAGCCGGGCGGGAGGCTTGGTGGGTCTCAAGACGCTCGGGTTCCTCAGGCTCTTATCCGGGCGCGTCGGGTCGGTCTTCGTCCTTATTGGGGGTCTCATCATCGTGTCGTTCATCCTCGTGCCGCACGCCGTCGAATCGCTCCTCGGGCAGGTTCGGAGAATCCGGTTGCCGAGGCTCGGCGCGGCCCGTCGCGAGCGCCCCGGTGCCGACCCGAAGCCGAAGAACAAGAAGAAGGAGCGTAAGCCCCTCGAGGTGCCCGTCCTCGTCGAGGACGAGGCGAGCGCCGATCCGAGGCTCGGGGACGGGCCGCCGCGGATCACCGTCGTCGAGCCTCGCCTTCCCGTCAAGGCCGAGGACGTGCGATTGAGCGAGGAGATGGAGGAGCCGCGCCGGGCGAAGGCCGCGCTCGACGAGAACATGCCGCTCCCCGATCTCACGCTCCTCGACAGCTACGAGTCGCGCGGCGTCACCTACAGCAAAGAGGATCTCATCGCGCGCTCCGAGGTCATCGAGAAAAAGCTCAGGGACTACGGGCTCGACGGAAAGATTTCGGAGGTGCGCCCCGGTCCCGTCGTGACGACCTTCGAGTTCGTCCCCGCGGCGAGCGTCAAGGTGAACCAGATCGCGAGCCGCTCGGACGACATCTCGCTCGCGCTCGCCGCGAAGTCGATCCGCATCGAGGCCCCGATCCCGGGACGCGGGGCGGTCGGCATCGAGGTGCCGAACCCCGAGGCGAGCCTGGTTTCGCTCAAGGAGCTCCTCGAGCATTATCCGGCGGGGAAGGAGGGGCTCGTCGTGCCCCTCGGGAAGACGGTGACGGGGGAGCCCTTCTTCGCCGACCTCGCCGACATGCCGCACCTCCTCATCGCGGGCGCCACGGGGAG
>JBGPBA010000282.1:0-2992 GCA_041481005.1 Candidatus Krumholzibacteriia bacterium
CGAGAACCTGAGACCGAAAGGTCCCGATACACGGAAGAGGTAGCGGTATGAACGGGAGCGTCGTCATCGATTGTTTCCCCGAGAGCGCGCCGCGGTACAGAGACACTCACGCGATCGTCGTCGTCGACGTGATCCGCGCCACGACGACCGCGACGACGGCGGTCAGCCTCGGAAGACGCGTGTTTCCCTGTCAGACGACCGACGAGGCGTTCGTCCTCGCCTCGAGGCTCCCCGATGCCGTCCTGATCGGCGAGCTCGGAGGAAACATGCCCTACGGCTTTGAAATGACCAACAGCCCCGCGCAGGTCGCCGTGAGACGCGACGTTCACCGGCCCATGATCCTCGTCTCTTCGTCCGGCACGCAGCTCCTGCTCGGCGCGGTCGGCAGCGAAGCGGTCTACGTCGGCTGCTTTCGCAACCTCTCGGCCGTCGCAGGCTACGTCGCGGGGAAGCACGCGCGCGTGGCGCTCCTCGGGGCGGGCACTCGAGGCCAGTTCAGGCGGGAGGATCAGATGGGCTGCGCCTGGATCGCGGAGCGGCTCATGGGAGCGGAGTACGAGCCCGAGACTCCCGAGACGCGGGAGTACGTCTCGCGATGGCGCGGGGTCAGCCCGGAAGAGGTGCGCGGCGGAAGAAGCGCCGAATACCTCCGTCGATCGGGCCAGGAGGAGGATCTCGAATTCGTTCTCGGACACATCGACGATCTCGACACGGTGCCGCTGCTCGTGAACGGGATGCTTCTCAAAGCGCCGGGAACCGGGCTGCGGCCCGACTCGTGAACCCCGCGCGGCACGTCATCTGAGGGTTGAGCTGGCATGGAAATTCCAAACACATCGACTCCCGTTCTCGTTCTCGGCTGCAAGCTGGGCGCCCTGGCGATCATGAGAAGCCTCGGCGGCCAAGGGGTGCGCCTGTACGGGATGGACGGCGAAGCTCGCTCGCCGGGATTCCTGTCCCGCTATTGCCGCGAGCGGTTCATGGTCCCCTTCGACGAGCACGCGGAAGAGGAATATCTCGAGCAGGTCGTCCGCGCAGGCGAACGATCGGGGGAGCGTGCGATCCTGATCCCGACCTCGGACGAGCTCTCCGTCTTCGTCGCCCGGCACGCCGACCGATTGGGCGAGCATTTCTTATTTCCCCGCAACGACATCGCCCTCGTGCGCGAGCTCATCAGCAAGGAGGGGATGTACCATCTCGCCGGGAAGCACGGCGTGCCCACGCCCCAAACGCTCTTTCCCCGGACGCTGGACGACGTCAGGAGCTACGCCGAGAAAGTCGTGTTCCCCGTCATGCTCAAGGGGATCCACGGCAACCGTCTTCAGCTGAGGACGGGAAAGAAGATGGTCATCGTGCATTCGCCGCGCGAGCTCATCGAAAGGTATCAGGCGCTGGAAGACCCCGACCGGCCGAATCTGATGATCCAGGAGTACATACCCGGCGACGACGACCAGATTTACATTTTCAACGGCTATTTCAATAAAGAGTCCGAATGCCTCGCCGGTTTTACGGGGCATAAGATTAGGCAGTTTCCCGTGCACGTCGGCTGCGCCTCTCTCGGCGTGTGCAAGAGCAACCGCACGGTGGCCGATCTCACGACCGGATTCATGCGGGCGATCGGCTACCGGGGGGTGCTCGACATCGGGTACCGGCTCGACCCGCGTGACGGACAATACAAGGTGCTCGACATAAACCCGCGCGTCGGCCAGGCCTTCAGGCTCTTCGTGGCCGAAAACGGCATGGACGTCGTTCGAAGCCTTTATCTGGACATGACGGGCCAGGATCAGATCGGTCCGATCTTCCCGCGCGAGGGCAGACGTTGGATCATCGAGGACTTCGACGTCATTTCATCGCTGCATTATCGCAGAGAAGGCACGTTGAAGCTCGGCGCGTGGATACGATCGTTCAGGGGAGTGGAGGAAGGCGCGTGGTTCAGCTGGAAAGACCCCGTTCCATTCCTTGCGATGACGCTCGACATGTCGAAGAAATCATTCACCTGGCTCATGAAGAGGGCGGGCATTCTCAAGCAGTCGCGCGGGCCCCGGGTCCCTGAGAAAGGGAAGCACGGTGCTCCGGCCGGCGCGAGCGGCGCGACGCCGAACGGGTGAGGATGAGCATGGGGACGGAGCTGCGGACGGGGGCATGGTACGAGGACCGTGTTCTGGAGCTCCCCACGCCGGCAAACTGGCAGGTGACGACGTATTGGCCTGAGACCACTCGCCCGCTCGGCGACGAGGAGATTCGCGGGGCGATCGAAAGGCCCGTCGGACAGGCGCGAATCCGGGAACTGTGCCGCGGCAAGCAGCGGCCGGCGGTCATCGTGGACGATCTGAACCGCCCGACGCCGGCGGGGCGTGTCCTGCCGCATCTCCTGGAGGAGTTTCGCGCGGCGGGGATCGGGCCGGCGGAGGTCGCGATCGTCATGGCGACGGGAACGCATGGCGCGCCGCCCGAGGGAGGGCTCGCGAGAAAGGTCGGCCCCGAGGCGGCGGGCGCCTGTCGACTGATTATTCATGACGACCGAAAGGGCGGCGTCCGGGTCGGGACGACGTCCTTCGGGACGCCGGTTATCGTGGACCGCGAGGTCGCCGCGGCAGATTTTCTCGTCGGGGTAGGGGGAATCTATCCGAATTACACGGCCGGATACGGGGGCGGCGCGAAGCTCGCTCTCGGGGTGCTCGCGCGCCGGTCGATCGCGCACCTGCACTATCGGCACGAGGCGGTCGGGTGGGGAGCGGTCGGAGGGAAGAACCCGTTCAGGCGGGACGTGGAGGAGGCGGCGCGGCTCATCGGGCTCGGCACGCAGGTGGCGCTGCAGGTGAACCCGAGGCGCGAAGTCATCCGGGCCGTATCCGGCGCGCCCGCCGAGTTCTACGACGCGGAAGTCGAGTTTGCCCGAAGGGCGTTCGCGGCCCCGGGGCCCGGCGATGCCGACGTCGTGATTTCGAACACCTATCCCGATGATACCTCGCTCACCTTCGTGAAAATGAAGGGC
>JBGPBA010000283.1:0-2989 GCA_041481005.1 Candidatus Krumholzibacteriia bacterium
ACGGATCGGCCTTGATGCGGGCCGCGAGTTCTTCTCCGCTCGCGTTCGGCAGATGCGCGTCGAGAACGGCGACGTTGCAGGGCGTTCCGTCCGCGACGGCGTTTCTCATTCGGGCGAGCGCCTCTTCACCGTCCGGGGCCTCGATGACCGTGCATCCCCAGGAGCTGAGCTGCTGCCGGAGGATCTCTCGGTTCGTCGCGCTGTCGTCCACGACGAGCACCCGCACGCCGCGGAGCCTCACCGATCTGGAATCCGTCGTCCGCGCGGTTTCCTCCCGTTTTTCGAACCTCACCGTGAACCAGAAGGTTGCTCCTCGCCCCGATCCGCCCTCGACGCCTATCGTTCCGCCCATGAGCTCGGCGAGGTGCTTGCTGATAGCGAGCCCGAGCCCGGTTCCGCCGAAGCGGCGGGTGGTCGAGGCGTCTCCCTGGGAAAATGCCTGGAACAGACGGCGCTCCTGCTCTTCGGTGATTCCGATGCCGGTGTCGCTGACCGTGAATCGCATGGTGACGTGCGTCTCGGTCTGTGCTTCGAGCGTCGCCCGGACCACCACGTCGCCGGTCTCGGTGAACTTGATCGCGTTGCCCACGAGGTTGGTGAGGATCTGCCCGAGCCGGTTCGGATCCCCGCGCACGAGCGAGGGGACGTTGCGGTGGATGAGGACGGCCAGCTCGAGACCCTTTTGGCTCGCGCGCTCGCCGAACATCTGGACGACCCGTTCTGTCGCCTCGCGCGGGTCGAAATCGACCGACTCGAGCTCGAGGTGCCCGGCCTCGACCTTCGAGAAATCGAGAATGTCGTTGATGACGCCGAGCAGCGAATCCGAGGCGGTGATGGCGGTGTTCACGAAGCGCGACTGTTGCTCGTTGAGCGGCGTCATCCGCATGAGCTTGAGCATCCCGACGACCCCGTTGAGCGGCGTACGGATCTCGTGGCTCGTGTTGGCCAGGAACTGCGATTTCGCCCTGCTCGCCGCCTCTGCCTGGGCTCTGGCCTCCTCGAGCGCGGCGGTTCCCTCTTCGATCCGGAAGAGCATGTCATTGAATCCGTCGACGAGGCGTCCCAGCTCGTCCCCGCCGAGCTTCTCGGCGCGGAGCGAGTAATCCTTGGTCTCGGAGACCCGCGTCATTGTCCGCATCATGTTCGCGATGGGGTGCGAGACGACGCGCTGGAGCCGCGAGGCGAGGAGCGTCGCGACCAGGGACGAGAGAGCGATTACGCCCGCGGCGATGGCGAGGTAGCGGTGAATGCTGGCGCGGAGATCCTCCATGTTCTTGATGAGATGGATCGTCCCGATCCGGTCTCCGTCGACGATGATCGCTTGCGCGAGATGGAGATGCGGGCCGTCCGCGAAGCTTCGTTCGAGCGCGCCGGACGGGAGGAGCGCCGCGAGCGTGCGGTCCAAATGCTCCTCCGCGCCGCCGTGTTTTGTCCCTCCGCGCGTGTACCGGGCAAAGATGACGCCGTGCTGGTCGTACAGAAACGCCGCTTCGATCGACGGCTTTGCCTGGAGAGCTTTCAGAATCTCGCCCGCCGCGGGTTCGTCGTTGAACGCAAGCGCCGCGGTGCTGTTCGAGCCGATGATCCGAGCGGTGGTCGACAGGTCGTCGACGGCCTCGTGCCGTTTTGTCACGAGCTCGTTGCCGACGAACGCGAAGGTTCCCATGATGAGCACCGCGGTCGCGGTCGCCACGATGATCAGCATGAGTTTCTCCCTGATCGGGAGATCGAGGAGCCTTTGTCTCGCGCGTTCGAGCATGGGCGCCGCCTTACGATCTCGTCCCGGCGTGGACGGCGAGGTGGAGGAGTTTTGAGCTGATCTTGAGCTCCGCTCGCCCGGCCGCCGCCGGATCGATCTCGAAACGAATCCGATTCTTCTCGATGACGAAATTGATGATGCCTCCCCGACCACAGAAGTCCTTCTGTTCGCCGATCGTGAGAACGGGGAGGTTTCTCACGTATTCGAGCGCGAAGGAGAGGCTGTCGGACGGAAGCGATTCGATGAAGAGCATATCGATCGGACGGGCCGTCCGGCGCAGCGCGGCGACCGATGGGACGTGCTCGACGACGATCGGCCTGCCGTCGGCGCTCTTGTCCGATACCGCGCGGGTGAGCGATTCTTCGAAGGGGTTCGACCCGAGAACGCCGATGACAAAGACGGGCTCAGCCGCCGCCGCGCGGCCGCCGGGCCATTCGACGAACTTTGTAAAATTGTAGAGATAGGCGGCCTTGATCTCATATTCCTGGTCGTCGGCGGGATTGCCGGCATACGCGGAGCCGACGGAAAGGAGGATCAGCAATCCACAGAAGCCTGACAACCGAAGCTCTCTGGCCATAGTCGACCCCGCCCTCCGCGGGCCCTCAGAAGCCATACGTGCACTTGAGGCGCGCTGTTCGCCCGTCGGCCTCGAGCACGTCCTGCAGAAATTCGCCGCCCGCGGGGTATCCGTAGTGCGCATCGAGGAGGTTGAACACCCCGAGGGACACTTCGAGGGTCCCGAGCAGGTCCGCGGCGAGGAGGTTCACGTTCACGACGTAGTACGCGTCCGCCGTCCGACCGGCGAGCGTCAGGCGGTCGCCGACGTATTTTGTCTCCACGGCCGCGCGAAACCGGCTGCCGAGCGGAGGCGTGATGAGGTTCAGGCTCGCGATCGACTGCGGCGAGTTGCTGAGCCGCGCGTGGGACGCGGAGAGGCGAGCGTCGCTGTATGCGTAGCTGAGCCGCCCTTCAATCCCGTTGGGAGCTTTGCCGACGAGGCTCAGCTCGAGCCCATTCGCCTCGGCCGCGTCGAGATTCTGGTACTGAAGGAGGCCGTCGGACGGATCCACCCGCTGGCTGATGAGATTGTCGATCTCGTACCGGTAGGCGCTGAGGATGCCGCGGAGCCAGCTCGACACCTGATGGTCGAGCACCGCCTCGAAGGTCCGGATCGATTCGGAATCGAGGGCGGGATTGTCCTTCGTCGTATTGCCGCCATCGTTGTAGTAG
>JBGPBA010000284.1:0-2948 GCA_041481005.1 Candidatus Krumholzibacteriia bacterium
AAGGTCGTCGAGGAGGCCGTTCTCAAGACGCGGACAAGCATCAGCGAAGGCAACACGATCGCCGAGCCGCTCAAGGCCGCCGGCGTATTTCCGCCTATGGTCGTGCAGATGATCGGCGTCGGCGAGCAAACCGGTGCCCTCGACGAGATGCTCGACAAGGTCGCCGACTTCTACGACACCGAGGTCGACGCGGCGGTGGGCGCGCTCACTTCCATTATCGAGCCTCTCCTCATCGTTTTCATGGGAGGCGTCGTCGGCGGCATGCTCATCGCGATGTACCTGCCGATGTTCAAGCTTGTCACGGTCGTCTCCGGAGGCTGATGAATGAACTTCCTGTCGCGTGCACTCTCCCGGGAGACCGGGGGAAGATTGAGGAAGTTGACGTTCTTGCGGATTGTCGTGGCGACCCTCGTCGTCGGGGCGGCCATCGTGCTCGAGCAGTTGTCCGGGACGTCCCGGTCGATCGTGCCGCTCTATGCGCTGCTCGGCGTCATCTACGCAAGCACGGCGGCGATCGACGTGGCCGCCCGGGCCGGGGCTCCGTGGAGAACGCTGCTCTGGACCCAAATCGCGCTCGACTGCGCGGTGCTGACGACGATCCTCCACTTCAGCGGCGGTTCGGCCTCGCAATTCACGATTCTGTATCTCCTCCCGATCCTTGTCGGGGGGATCTACTTCGAAACGGCGGGCGGCCTCGCGACCGCCGCGCTCGCCGCGACCGCGTACATCATCTATAACCTCCTCGAGTTCGGCGGGCGCGTGCACCCGGCCATTGAAGGCTCGGTCCCGTTCGCCGCGGCCGACGACAATCCCTTGCTTCGCGGCTACCTCTACATGGCGGTGTTCGTCGTCGCCGGAGTCCTCACCGGAGCGCTCGCCGGCTACGTGAGGCGCAAGCAAGACGAGCTCTCCGCGAAGGAGGACGAGCTCAAGCGGGTCCGGTACAACACCGACAACATCATTCGCAACGTCTCGAGCGGTCTCATCGTGACGAACATGAGCGGCCAGGTCGTCGTCGCGAACCCGGCCGCTGTGAAGATACTGGGGCTTCGCCCCCCGGAGGAGCTCCGCTGCATGCTCATCGAGGATGTCGTGCCGCACATGCCGGCGTTCATCCAGGAGATCGAGTCGGTGCTCACGACCGGCGCCCCGCGCCGGCGCCATGAGATCGAGGTGCGCCGGAAGGACGGGACCGTGCTGCCGCTCGGGGTGAGCATTTCGGTCCTTCCCGGCGAGGCGGGGGAGAAGCGCGGGGTGGTCGCCATCTTCCAGGATCTCACCGAGGTTCACCTCATGCGGGAGAAAATGCGCCACGCCGACAAGATGGCGGCCGTCGGGGAGCTCTCCACCGCGATCGCGCACGAGATACGCGCGCCGCTCGCCTCGATCTGTGGGTCGATCGAGATGCTCGCCGGGGAGCTCGAGGTCAGCGGGGACAACCGGAAGCTCATGGATCTCGTCGTCCGCGAGTCGGATCGGCTCGACCGGATCATCACCGATTTCCTCGAGTTCGCGCGGCTCCGCAAGCCCGAGCCCGAAACGATCGACGTCGAACGGAGTCTCAACGAAGTGCTGCTTCTCATCCGTCACTCGACGGAGCTCAACCGCGACGTTCGCATGCGCGTCGAATGCGCGACGCCGCGGCCCCTCATGTACGCCGACGAGGAGCAGACGCGACAGGTGTTCTTCAATCTCATCATCAACGCATGCGAGGCGATGCGCGAGGGCGGCACGCTCACGATCCGCATCGAGCGACGACCGGTCGAGCTGCGCGAGGGCGCACGCGCGGTCGAGTCCCTCAAGATCGATTTCGAGAACGACGGACCGGCGATTCCCGAGGAGGTGCGTCCGCACATCTTCGAGCCCTTCTACACGACGAAGGAGGGCGGCACCGGTCTCGGGCTCGCCATCGTGTCCCGGATCGTCGAGAGTCACGGCGGCCTCATTTACGTCGCGAGCGCCGCGGGCTCCGGTACCGTTTTTTCGGTCATCTTCCCCGTCCACGGGGCGGGGAGCCCCGAGCATGGGGAAGCGCGACATGAGGAGTTCATCAGTTTCTAGGGTGTTCAAATCGGGGGTGGAGCCGAATGGCAGGAGCCAGGATTCTCATTGTTGATAACGAAAAGAGCATGTGCCAGTACCTTTCAATCATGCTGCGGAAAGAGGGCTACGACGTCAAAACGGTTCACAACGCCAAGCGGGCCCTCCAGGAGATCAAGGAGTCGAGCTTCGACGCCCTCATCACCGACATCCGCATGGAAGGGATGGACGGCATCGAGCTCCTCGGGGCGGTGAAGGAGACGAACCCGACGCTCCCGGTCATCGTGATGACCGCCTATGCCTCGCAGAAGACGGCGATCGAAGCGCTGAACCGCGGCGCTTTCTACTACCTCATCAAGAAGCAGGCGAAGAACGAAGAGATCAAGATGGCGGTCCGCAACGCCATCGACATGCATCGCGTCCGAAGCGAGAATCTCTTCCTCAAGAAGCAGCTCAAGAAGAAAGAGGGGGATTTCAAGGAGATCATCGGCAAGAGCGAGGAGATCCAGCGGGTCTTCACCCTCGTCGACAAGGTGGCCGACACCGACAGCACGATTCTCATTTACGGCGAGAGCGGCACCGGGAAGGAGCTCGTCGCGAAGGCGATCCACTTCCGGTCGAGCCGTGCGAATGACCCCTTCGTCTCGATCAACTGCGGCGCCCTTCCCGAGAACCTCCTCGAAAGCGAGCTCTTCGGGCACGTGAAGGGAAGCTTCACCGGCGCGATTCGGGACAAGGAGGGCATGTTCAAGGTCGCAAACGGCGGCACCTTCTTCCTCGACGAGGTCGGCGAGACCACGCTCGCGATCCAGGTCAAGCTGCTCCGCGTCCTGCAGGAGCGGGAGATCATTCCCGTGGGGGGCACCTCCCCGATCAAGGTCGACGTTCGCCTCATCGCGGCGACGAAC
>JBGPBA010000285.1:0-2936 GCA_041481005.1 Candidatus Krumholzibacteriia bacterium
CCTCGTTCAGGCCCCAGCGGGCCACGAGTCCCGACTTCGTTCCCGCAATCTGGGTATTGATCGTCGAATCGACCTGCGCCTCGTTGCGCGCGTAGTTCCAGATTCGAACCTCGTCCAGAGCGCCGTCGAAGAACCCGTTCGCCGTACTGTCCGACTTGAGCGACGTCCCGAGACCCGCATACTGGCTCGGCGTCGCGTTCGTCGGCTGGCCGACGAAGAGCTCGGTCTCGAGCACGCCGTTCAGGTACAGCCGCCACGTCGTCCCGTCGTAGGTCGCCGCGGCGTGGTACCAGGTTCCGTTCTGGATGACCGTGGTGCCCGCGACCGGATGGTTCAGCCCGCGCTGGGTTCCTCCGATCCCCTCTTCAAAATCGGCGCAGAGCACGTTGTCGGAGCTGCGAATGCCGAGGAAATAGTCGATGTCGCGGTTGTCGCCGTCCGCCTCCGCCGCTCCGTGCGTCACGAGCGGAATCGCCAACAGGCCGCCCGTCCCCGTCGTTATCGCCGTGCCGGCGCCGTCGCGCCTGAACCAGGTCTCCACGGTGAAATGAGCAAGACCGAGCTGAGAGGGGTTGCGGAAGGTCACGTACGCACTCGAGCTCCCGAGGTCGAGGGCATACAACGATTGGGCCGGCGTCGTGGCGCAGGAGACGCCGGACCACGACGAAGAGCCCGCCATGTTCGCGGCACGCACCCGATAACAGTAATTGGTCGATATGTTGAGCCCCGTGTTCGCGACGCTCGTGACGCCTGCGTCCACGGTGTCGATCGGCGTGAAGGGCCCCCCGACGCCGTTCGTCGAGCGCCCGATCTCGAATCTGAGCTCGTTATTCGAATTGTCGACCCAGACGAGATCGATCTCATTGGCGGAGACCGCCGTCGCGACGAGCCCCGAAGGCGCCGCCGGAGGAGTCGGCGTGGGAACGATATTGAATGGCGCGGCCCCCGTCCAGCTATACCCGGTGCCCTTGATGGAGCCCGGGAGCGTCACGCCCGCCGTGCTGCGGACGATGCTCCCCGTGCCCTCGTTCATGCCCCAGCGGGCCACGAGCCCCGTCTTCGTCCCCGTTATCTGGGCATTGATCGCCGAATCGACCTGCGACACGTTGCGCGCGTAGTTCCAGATCCGCACCTCGTCCAGCGCGCCGTCGAAGAACCCGTTCGCCGTGCTGTCCGACTTGAGCGACGTCCCGAGACCCGCGTATTGGCTCGGCGTCGCATTCGTCGGCTGGCCGACGTAGAGCTGGTTCTCGAGCACGCCGTTCAGATACAGCCGCCACGTCGTCCCGTCGTAGGTCGCCGCGGCATGGTACCAGGTCCCGTTCTGGATAACCGTGGCGCCGGTGATCGGATGGTTCAGCCCGCGCTGAGTACCACCGACCCCTTCCTCGAAGTCCGCGCAGAGAACATTATCGCTCGAGCGGATCCCGAGGAAGTAATCGATATCGCGGTTGTCGCCGTCCGCCTCGGCCGCCCCGTGCGTCACGAGCGGAATCGCCAACAGGCCGCCCGTCCCCGTCGTTATCGCCGTGCCGGCGCCGTCGCGCCTGAACCAGGTCTCCACGGTGAAATGGGCAAGACCGAGCTGAGAGGGGTTGCGGAAGGTCACGTACGCACTCGAGCTCCCGAGGTCGAGAGACGTGGTCCCCGAGGGAAACGGATATCCGCTCACCCAAACCGGACCGTTCGTCAAGGTTCCATTGGGGCTGCCGGAGATCGAGTTCGTCGCCGTCAGTCCAGTCCCTTCGTTCAGTCCCCAACGGGCATTGAGCCCCGGGGCCGCGGTGAGCTGCAGGTTCATGCTGTCGGCGATCGCCTGTTGGGTCCGAGCCCGCTTCCAGATGCGCGCCTCATCCAGGGTTCCCTGGAAGAAGCCTCCAGGCGCGCCCGTGGTCCAGAGGGCCGATCCGAGAGCGGCGTGCTGGATGCTGTCCCAGCACGGAAGCCGGCCGGCGAGCCCCGTGACCGTGGCCTCGAGGCTGCCGTTGAGGTAGAGCCGCAGCGCCGTTCCATCGTAGGTGAGGGCCGCGTGGTACCAGACGTTGTTCAGGATATGGGTGACCCCGACGATCGGGTGGTTGAGGCTCTCCTGTATCTGCCCCGCCGCTTCCTCGTAGTCTCCGCAGAGGACGTTATCGCTCGCGCGGATCCCGAGGAAGTAGTTCATGTCATACGGATCGCCTTCGGTCTCGCCTCGCCCTTTGGTGAGGAGCGGAATGGCGTCGTCCACGCCCAGAGTGCCCGTCGTCGTCGAAACGCCAGGCCCTTCCCGGTAGAACCACACCTCGACCGTGAAGTACTTGAGACCAAGGTACGAGGTGTTGGCGCCGAAGGTTACGTAGTCGTTGACGCCGTCGAAGCGCAGCGCATTGTTCTGTGAGAGCGCCGGCGCCGCGGCGAACGCGACCATGAAGGCGCTCAAAAGCGCCACAGCGGCGAGAAACCCGGTCGATTGCAGGCGATGGTTCAAGATCGGACCTCCTTGATGATGATAGATCTCTACTTTACGATGACGATCTTCCGGTTGATCGCCTGCCCGCAGGCCTCGAGTCTCATGAAGTACACGCCCGAGGCGACCCTTCCGCGGGCCGTCGTCCCGTTCCAGCCGATCCGGTACCGGCCGGGCTGGTACACCGCATCCACCAACACCCCCACCCGCCGTCCACTCACGTCATAAACGCTCAGCCGCACCGTCGTCTGCCGCGGGATCGCCAGGCTGAACACCCCCGACCCCTGGAACGGATGCGCCGAGCTCATCTCAAACGAAAGCCTCGTGATCGAGGCCGCATCGACGTCGGTCGGCACCACGATCGCAAAGGCCCCGTCACTCACGTCCGCTCCCGCCTGTCCCTCGCCATCGTACGCAACCACCTTCACGTACGCCGTCGTCGTCGACACGCTGTCGACTCTCCACGAGTAGGCCCCCGTGTTGGCCA
>JBGPBA010000286.1:0-2931 GCA_041481005.1 Candidatus Krumholzibacteriia bacterium
CCGGAGCTGGGGGACGGAGTTCACGCACTACCTCGAATCGAACATCCTCGCCACGCAGCGAATACTCGAGGCGCTCAAGGATCGCCGCGACGTGAAGCTCGTCTACTCGAGCTCGAGCTCGGTATACGGGGACACGCGCGAGCTTCCGATGCGGGAGGACCATCCGCTCGTTCCCGTCTCCCCCTATGGGGCGACGAAGCTCTCGGCGGAGCAGCTCTGCGAGCTCTACCGGATCAACTTCGGCCTCTCCTACGTGGCGCTCAGGTACTTCACCGTCTACGGGCCGCGGCAGCGCCCCGACATGGCGTTCAGCCGGTTCATCGCTGCGGCGCTCGGCGGCGGCTCGATCGAGATCTACGGCGACGGCTCGCAGACGAGGGACTTCACGTACGTGTCGGACGCCGTCGAGGCGAACGTCGCGGCGTTCGCGTACGGCGGCCCGGAGCGGGTGTTCAATATCGGCGGTGGGAGCCGCGCCTCGGTCCTCGACGTGGTCAGGATCATCGAAGATGAGGCAGGTGGACCCGTCGGGATCGAGTTCAAGGAGCGCGCGCGGGGGGACGTCCGCGACACCTGGGCCGACACGACGAGAGCGGCGCGCGAGATCGGATTTCGACCGCGGGTGGCCTTGCGGGAAGGCGTGCGCAGCGAGGTCGCCTGGTACCGCGAGTACTTCGCCGCCGTGGAAGGGAGGCCATGCTCTCATGGCGCAGCGTAAAGGCTATTTCTGTTCGGTCGTCGTGCCGCTCTTCAACGAGCGGGAGAGCCTCGATGAGCTGTATCGGCAGCTCTGCGCGGTCCTCGATGGCTCCGTCGCCGGCTACGAGATCATCTTCGTCGACGACGGCTCGACTGACGGGTCGGTCGAGGTGCTCCGCGCGCTGCGGGAGCGCGACCGGCGCGTCAAGATTCTCTCCTTCAGAAGGAACTACGGCAAGTCGGCCGCGCTTTCCGAGGGCTTCCGCGTATGCCGTGGCGACGTCGTCATCACGATCGACGCCGACCTCCAGGACAGCCCCGCGGAGATTCCGGGGCTCATCGACAAGCTCGACGAAGGATACGATCTTGTTTCGGGGTGGAAGGCGAAGCGCAACGACCCGCTCTCGAAGACAGCGCCGTCGCGCCTCTTCAACTTCGTCACCTCGCTCGCGAGCGGCATCCGCATCCACGATTTCAACTGCGGCCTCAAGGCCTATCGCGGCGATGTCGTGAAGAGCATTTCGGTCTACGGCGAGCTCCACCGCTTCATACCGGTGCTCGCCGCCTGGGAGGGATACCGCGTCGCGGAGAAGAAGGTCATGCACCACGAGCGGCGGTTCGGCAGAAGCAAGTACGGCTCGAAGCGCTTCCTCAACGGCCTCTTCGATCTCATGACCGTCATGTTCATCACGCGCCGGGCGAGCGCGCCTCTCCACTTCTTCGGCCGGGTCGCGTTGTGGTTTTTCGGCATCGGCGGCCTCATCACGCTCTACTTCGTGATCCTCTGGCTCATGGGGAAGGGGCTCCACGTGAGACCCCTCATGGTGGGCGGACTCGTCATGATCGTGATCGCGATCCAGATCGGCTCCTTTGGGCTCCTCGCCGAGCTCTTCACCTCGAGTGTTGAGAGGACCTTCACGTATCGCGAGTATCGGATCGATGAATAGGGGAAGCACGAAAGGGCGATTCTGCCTCGTCGGGCCGACCTATCCCTACCGGGGCGGCATCTCCCATTACACGACGCGGCTCATCGCGGAGCTTGGGGTTCGCCACGAGGTCCTCGCCGTCAATTTCACGAGGCTCTACCCCGGGTTCTTGTTTCCCGGCAAAACGCAGCTCGACGAGAGCGTGAAACCGCTCGCGGCGGAGTCGGTCCGCCTCCTCGACTCGCTCAACCCCTTCACCTGGATCGCGGCGGGGCTCCGCATCGCGCGGTGGAAGCCCGACGCCGTCGCCGTGCAGTGGTGGCATCCCTTTTTTGCGCCCGCCATGTTCACGATGTGCCTCGTTCTCAAGATCGCGCGGCGCGGCCGCGTGATATTCATATGTCACAACGTGCTTCCCCACGAGAGCTCCTTCGTCGACGGAATGCTCGCACGGCTCGCCTTCGCCCTGCCCGACGCGTTCATCGTCCAGTCGCGCGAGGACCGGGAGAAGCTGCTCGCGATCCGCCGAAGGGCGCCGGTCCGCGTGCATCCGCTTCCGCTCTTCGACTTCTTCAAAACGGGAGAGGTGACGAGAGAAGAGGCGCGCCGACGGATCGGAGAGGGGGAGGGCCCGCTCATTCTTTTCTTCGGCCTCATCCGGCAGTACAAGGGGCTCCGGTACCTCATCGAGGCGATGCCGATCGTGCGCGCCCGGGTCCATGCGCGGCTCGTCGTCGTCGGCGAATTCTACGAAGAACGCGCCCCGTACGACCGGCTTGTCGAGGAGCTCGGCCTCGCCGACGCCGTCCGGTTCGTCGATCGCTACGTCGCCAACGAGGAGGTCGAGCCGTACTTCGTCGCGAGCGACCTCGTCGTTCTTCCGTACGTCACGGCGACGCAGAGCGCCATCGTCCAGGTCGCGATGTCATTCGACCGCCCCGTCGTCGTGACGAAGGTCGGGGGGCTTCCCGAGGTGGTCTCGCCCGGGCGGACCGGGTTCATCGTGCCGGCGAAGGATCCGCCGGCGCTCGCTGCGGCGATCACGACATTCTTCGAGGAGGGTTGGGGGGCGAGGATGGCGCTTTTCTTCGAGTCGGAGAAGGCGCGTTTCTCGTGGGAGACGATCGCGCGAACGATCGAGGAGCTCGCCACCGGAATCGGAACGGGGTGACCGGGAGTCATGGACGGCATGCTCTACGTTATCGTGCTCAACTGGAACGGCGAGAAGGTCCTCGGGCCGTGCCTCGCCTCGCTCGCCCGCGTGCGCGAGCCCGCCCTGAGGACGATCGTCGTCGACAACGCCTCG
>JBGPBA010000287.1:0-2927 GCA_041481005.1 Candidatus Krumholzibacteriia bacterium
ACCCGGCACATGGCGGAGGCGATCGGCCGCGGGCTCGGGGACGCCGGGGTGGAGCACAAGATAATCAACCTCGCCGTGACCGACCGCAACGACGTTCTCGTCGAGGTCTTCAGGGCGCGAACGGTGCTGGTCGGCTCGCCGACGCTCAACAACGGCGTGCTCCCGACAATCATGCCGGTCCTCACCGACATGAAGGGGCTCAAGCTGAAAAACAAGATCGGGGCCGCCTTCGGGGCGTACGGGTGGAGCGGAGAGGCGGTCAAGATCGTCGAGGACCTTTTGACCGGGTGCGGCATTCCGATCATCCGAGAGGGGATCAAGTTCAAGTGGCGGCCGAGGCCCGAGGAGCTCGACGAGTGCCGGGCATTCGGTCGGGAAATCGCGGAGGTCACGAAGCGACCGATCACCGCGTGAGCGCCGGTTCGGCACGGCGATCGAAAGGCCACGGCGTTCTCGAGCATCATGGAAGGAGTCGACAGATGAGCATGTTCTGCTACCAATGCGAGCAAACGACGAAGGGAACGGGATGCACCGTGACGGGCGCGTGCGGCAAGGACGCGACGACGGCGACGCTGCAGGACGTTCTGCTGCAGGTCACGAAGGGCATCGCGATGTACGCGCACCGGGCCGCCCGGCTCGGGAAGCGGGACCGCGAGATCGACGTCTTCACGATCGAGGCGCTCTTCTCGACGGTGACGAACGTCAATTTCAATCCCGAGAGCATCGAGAAGCTGATCGCGAGGGCGGCGGCCATGCGCGGTCGGGCGAAGGAGCTCTACGAGAAGGCCTGCGCAAAAGCAGGCGCATCGCCGGAGGCGCTCGCGGGCCCCGCGGCCTGGCGTCCCGCCGACGATTCGGCCGGCCTCCTGCTCCAGGGAATGGAGCTCTCGATCGCCGAGCGGAGTGCGCGGCTCGGGCCCGACGTCGCGGGCCTTCAGGAGCTCATCACTTACGGCCTCAAGGGCGCGGCCGCCTACGTCGATCACGCGCAGATCCTCGGCAGAGAGGACGCGGCCGTATACGCGACCTTCCACGAGGCGCTCGACTTCCTCGCGAAGGACAGCCCGGCTTCCGGTGAGCTCCTCGAGTGGGCGCTCAGGGCGGGCGAGCTCAACCTCAAGGCCATGGAGCTCCTCGACGCCGCCAACACGGACGCGTACGGACATCCCGTGCCGACGCAGGTTCGGGTGACGCCGCTCAAGGGGAAGGCGATCGTCGTATCGGGCCACGACCTGAAGGATCTCGAAGAGCTCCTCAAGCAGACGGAAGGCAAGGGCATCAACGTCTACACGCACGGCGAGATGCTCCCCGCGCACGCTTATCCCGGCCTCAAGAAATACCGGCACCTGGCCGGAAACTACGGCGGGGCCTGGCAGGAGCAGCAAAAGGAGTTCGAGAAATTCCCCGGCGCCATTCTCATGACGACGAACTGCCTCCAGAAACCGCGCGACTCGTACCGAGGAAAGATCTTCACGAGCGGCCTCGTCTCGTGGCCGGGCGTGCGGCATATCGGCCTCGACCGCGACTTCGCGCCGGTGATCAACGCGGCGCTCGCGGCGCCCGGATTCGCGGGCGAAGGGCCGGCCCAGACGATCACGGTCGGCTTCGGGCGAAACGCCATCATGGGGGTCGCGGGCACGGTCATCGACGCGGTAAAGGCCGGAAAGATCCGGCGCTTCTTCCTCATCGGCGGCTGCGACGGGGCGAAGCCCGGGCGCAATTACTACACCGATTTCGCGACGGCGGTGCCGAAGGACTGCGTGATCCTCACGCTCGCCTGCGGCAAGTACCGCTTCAACAAGCTCGACTTCGGAGACATCGGCGGCATCCCGCGGCTCCTCGACGTCGGCCAGTGCAACGACGCCTACTCGGCGATCCAGATCGCGCTTGCCCTTTCGAAGGCGTTCAACGTCGGCGTGAACGAGCTTCCGCTCTCGCTCATCCTCTCGTGGTACGAGCAGAAGGCGGTCGCCATTCTCCTCACGCTCCTCTACCTCGGCGTGAAAAACATCAAGATCGGTCCGAGCCTTCCGGCGTTCATCACGCCGCCCGTGCTCGACATTCTCGTCGAGAAGTTCGGGCTCGCGCCGATTACGACGCCCGAGGATGATCTGAAGGCGATTCTCGGCTAGCGGATGCGGGGGGCGAATACCTGGATGCGTCGATTCCGGGCGTCGACGACGTAGACATTGCCGCGCCGGTCCACCGTCAATCCCTCGGGATGATCGAACTGCCCTTCGCCGGCGCCCGTGCTTCCGAGCTTCGTGAGGAAAGCATCTGACGGAGAGAACTTGAGGACGCGGTCGTTGCCGATGTCGGCGACGTACCGATTGCCGTCCGCATCGACCGCGATGTCGACGGGGCAGTCGAACTCCTCGTCGCCGGTTCCATGAGTTCCCCAAGCGCTCACGAATGAGCCGTCGGGCGTGAAGAGCTGCACCCGGTAGTTGTGGCAGTCCGTCACGAGGACGAGACCGCCGGGCTCGACGCGGACGCTGAGAGGGCCGTCGAACTGGCCTTCGCCCGTACCGAACTCCCCCCATGCCCCGAGAAAGGCGCCGTCGGCAGTGAACTTCTCGACTCGCGCGTTGAGGAGATCGGTGACATAAACGGTTCCCTCCGAGACGGCGATTCCGACCGGGGACTTGAACTGACCGGCGCCGCCACCCTCGCTCCCCCAGGCCCCGAGGAATTCTCCGCCCGCGGTGAACTTCTGCACGCGGTTATTGCCGCTGTCGACCACGTAGACGTTGCCGTTCGCGTCGACGGCGAGCTTCTCAGGAGAATTGAACTGGCCCGGGGCGCTCCCGCTCGTCCCCCACTGAGCGAGGAATCCGCCGGTGGAGGTGAACTTCTGAATCTTGTTTCCCCAGTTGTCGGTGACGTAGACGTTCTCCGCGTCGTCGATCGCAATGCCCTTCGGATAT
>JBGPBA010000288.1:0-2908 GCA_041481005.1 Candidatus Krumholzibacteriia bacterium
CGTTCCCCGCTCTTTCGCGGGACGTATCCATAGAAGGTGAAGCGATCCGGCGGAAGCCCCGAGAGCACGAGCGCCGCCGTCGCCGCGCAGGGGCCGGGGATCGCGGTCATCGTCACGCCCTCTTCGATCAGCTTTCGCACGAGGTAAAAGCCCGGGTCGCACACGAGCGGCGTCCCCGCATCGGCGATGAGCGCCATGCGGACGCCCCCCTTCAGCTCGCGAACGATCCCCGGCGCCGTCTTCGCCTCGTTATAGTCGTGGTAGGAGCGCAGCGGCGTCTCGATACGATAGTGCCCGAGAAGAACCTTCGCCTTCCGCGTGTCCTCTGCCAGGATGACGTCGACCGAGCGCAGGGTCTCCTCGGCCCGTGAGGAAAGATCGGCGAGATTGCCGATGGGCGTGCTCACGAAATAGAACTGGTATTCCCTCATCGCAGGCGCGATTCCAATCGCAGAGGTGGCGGCCCGTCAAACGCCGAGCACCCGCGGCATGATCCGCTCGAGGCGATCCATGTCCGTGCTCGGAACATCGAGATGCGTCACCATTCGCATGTGCCGGCTGCTGAATGGGTGCGCGAGGACGCCGTGCTCCTTGAAGACGCCGGCGAGCGCCTCCATGCCCTCCGAGCCGTCGGTCCGCTCGAAGATGACGATGTTCGTCTCGACGGGGAAGGTGAGCCGGTGTCTGCCCGAGGCGACGACCAGCTCGCCGATCCGGGCCGCCTTCGCGTGATCCTCGGCGAGGCGCGCGACGTTGTGGTCGAGCGCGTAGAGACACGCCGCGGCGAGGATTCCCACCTGCCGCATGCCGCCGCCGAGACGCTTCCGCCACACGCGGGCTTTCTCGATCGTCGCCGCGTCCGATACGAGAATCGAGCCGACGGGCGCCCCAAGCCCCTTCGAGAAACAGAACGTGATCGAATCGACGAGCGCACCGTAGCGCTCGAATGGAATGCCCGTGCGCACGGAGGCGTTGGCGAGGCGCGCGCCGTCCATGTGGAGCCGCAAGCCCCGCTCCCGCGCGAACCTCGACACCCGCTCGAGCTCGTCGATCGGGTACACGCGCCCGCCGGCGCGATTGTGCGTGTTCTCGACCGAGACGAGCGAGGTTCGCGGGTGATGGATGTTCGGCGGCCTCACGAACGACGGCAGATCGGCAATCGGCAGGAGCCCCGCCGGGCCGTCCGTCGGGCAGAGCTGGACGCCGCCGAGCACCGCGGCCCCCCCCACCTCGTAGTTGAAGATGTGGCTTCGCCGATCGAGGATAATTTCGTCCCCCGGGCAGGTCTGCGCGAGCACGGCGAGAACGTTCGACATCGTTCCGCTCGGCACGTAGAGAGCGGCCTCCTTGCCGAGGAGCTTCGCCATCCGCTCCTCGAGACGCTTCACCGTCGGATCGTCGCCGAGCACGTCGTCCCCGACCTCCGCCTTCGCGATCGCCTCGCGCATCGCCGGCGTGGGCCGCGTGACCGTGTCGCTTCTCAGATCGATAATCCTCTCAGGCATGATGCTCCCTCACCGTTGTTTCATTTCCCGCACGTAGACCTTGGCCTCGTTCCACTCATGTAATGGAAATCTCCCGAAAATCGTTTGAGAGAATTGGCGTGCCCGAAGCTCTAGGACTGCGCAACGAGCTCCTTGAGCTCCCTCGACACCTTGAATACCGGGACTTTGCGGTCGGGGACGGGCACCGCCTCGCCGGTCCGGGGATTGCGAGCCATCCTCGATTTGCGGGCTTTGACCTTGAACGTCCCGAAGCCGCGGATCTCGTAGTGCTTCCCTTCGGCGAGACCCTTGGCGATGCAATTGAGAAACTGATCAACCGCTTCTGCCACTTCCTTTTTCGTCAACCCTGTCCTGCTGGAGATATTCTCCACGATTTCCGCTTTAGTCATCGAATCACCCTCCTTCGAAAATGCAGGGTTGTAACCCCCCTCCCGCCACATTCAATTGTCTGGGTGCAGTTATTACCCTCTTTTTACCGCCTAACTTGAAAAATGTCAAGAGATTTCTCCGTTAGCGGTCACCGGCACCCGCCGCAGTGCACTCCGTTGCATATCCGCACGGGCTCGATTGCAAAAGAGCGAAACTTCCGTACAGGCGCCCGGTTGCGCCGGAGAAACCATGGGAAATGATTCGCCGCGACGGGAAACCGGCTCCCGGCAGGCCGAAAGAAGGTAATCCTTTGACCCAGTACCGATTGCGTCGGTAAGCCCGCGCGGACGGTTTTCGCTCTGGTACGCGGATTGCAGTTGAACCCGATCGCTGCGAGGTGGTCGCCGCCTTCACGAACCCGACCCTGCATCGTACCAACTCGCAGCATTTTTTATTTCTATTGAATCCCCAAGAGCACATGACACTGCGGAATCACACGGACATCGTCGAGAAACCGCGCCGCGGCGCGGTGGCATTCGAAGATCGTCTCGGGGCGCGGCGCGCGGCACGAGGCGCTCGCCGTCGCGGGCTGAATGACGACGAGGGTCGAGCGATCGAAAGCGGCGACGAGGCGGGCCGCTTCCGTGAGCTCGCCCATCTCGAAGCCCTCGGCGATCACGATCTTGCAGAAGAGATCCGCATTCTTGAACAAGGGAAGCACGTCGCGGTAGACGGCGAACAGGTCCCCGCCCCCCGAGATCGACGGGAGCTTGATATCCAGCGACACGACGTCGACCAGCGGCGCGATCGCGCGAGCGGCCTCCCGCTCGAGACCGTTCGTCTCGAGGTAGACGGGACAGCCGGTCGGCCGGAACGCCGCGAGGAATTCGAGGAGGAAATCCGCCTGCTCGAGGGGCTCTCCCCCCGTAATGCTCAGAGAATGGACCCGGGGGGCCGTCTCGACCGCTCGAACGACGTACGGGAGCGTCTGCGCCGCCGTGAGCGGATTCGAGAGGCGCTCCTCGAGGCCGGGC
>JBGPBA010000289.1:0-2902 GCA_041481005.1 Candidatus Krumholzibacteriia bacterium
AGAACGATAAGCTCCTCGGCGTGGTCGACATCAAGGAGCTGCTGCTTGCGAACGACTCCGACAAGCTGCGGAACATCATGACGGAGACGCTCATCACGCTGAACCCGGAGAATACGTTGAAGGAAGCCTCCATGATGTTCTCGAGGTACGGGTTCCGGGCGATCCCGGTCACCGACAAGGACGATCGAATCCTCGGCGTGATCCATTACCGCGATGTGATGGAGCTGAAGCACCGGTTCTTGAGCTGAGAGCTTACCGTGGCCGCTCCGCGCGGCCCCCGATTGACATTATTCCCCACACTTTGTACACTCCCGCAAGAAGCGCCTCCGCGGGGTTTCCGCGCGGGCGGCGCGGGGGGCGGGTTTCTCCCGGCGCGATTTTCCGCCGCGGCTCGGGCTCATTATTGGAGCGATGAAGAAGATATTCCTGGCAGTGCTCGTTATCGTCGTCGCCGCCATGATCACCATGGCGGGCAGCTTCTATTGGAGAAACGTGCGCGGCGTCTGGCCGGCCGTCGGGAGCCCCCCGCGGGACATCGCGGCGATGGTCAATACGTCGGGCATGCCTCTCACGCTGCCGCCGGGGTTTGCGGTCTCCATTTTCGCGAGCGGCCTCGGGCATCCGCGGGCGCTGTGCCACGACTCCGCCGGAAACCTCCTCGCGAGCATCACGGCGGAGGGAAAGGTCGTTGCGCTGCCGGACAGGAATCACGACGGGGTCGCCGACGAGATCGTCACGGTCGTGGAGGGTCTCGATCGCCCGCACGGGATGGCGACGTACGGCCCCGGCGGGCGCACGCTCTATATCGCGGAGTCCGACGAGGTCGCCGCGTACGATTACGATCAGAAGAATCTGAAGGCGGTGAACAAGCGGAAGATCGTCGACCTCCCCGACGACGGCATGCACTTCTCGAGGACGATTCTCTTCATGCCGCCGCCGAACGAGCGCCGGCTCCTGATATCGGTCGGCTCGGACTGCAACGCCTGCATCGAGCGGGATTGGCGCCGCGCGAAGATTCTCGTGTGCGACGCCGACGGCGGCGAGCCGAAGGCGTTCGCCTCCGGGCTCAGAAACGCCGTGTTCATGGCCGTGCACCCCGCGACGAAGCAGATCTGGGCGACCGAGATGGGCCGCGACTGGCTTGGCGATAATGAGCCGCCCGACGAGATAGACATTATCGAAGAGGGAAAGAACTACGGCTGGCCGACGTGCTACGGGAAGAACGTCCACGACACCGAGTTCGACCATAACGTGTACGTGCGAAATCCGTGCATGGAGCCCTTCGAGACGCCGTCCTACATCGATATTCCGGCGCACTCGGCCCCACTCGGGCTCGCCTTTTTCCCCGAGGAAGGGTGGCCCGCGGAGTATCGGCACGATCTCCTCGTCGCCTATCACGGATCGTGGAATCGCACCGTGCCGACCGGCTACAAGGTGGTCCGGTTCCATCTCGATGCCCGGGGCAACTATCTCGGCGCGGAGGATTTCATCACGGGATGGCTCGTCGGGGAACGGAAGGCGCTCGGGAGGCCGGTCGACGTCTCGATCGAGCCCGGGGGCGTCATCTATATTTCAGATGACAAGGCAGGCTTGATTTACAGAGTGGTATACAAGGGCATCGGAACCGTACGATAAGGGAGGTCACGCATGCGTCGCCGTCATTTCGCGCTCCTCTTCATTCTCGCGGCATCTTTGATCTGTTCTTCGGTCCGGGCGCAGGAGGGAAAGGCCGAAGACCCGTGGGCGCGATTCCAGTTTCTCATCGGCGCGTGGTCGGGCACGGGCGCGGGCAAGCCGGGCGAGATCTCCATGGGCAAGACGTCATTCTCGTTCGACCTCGACAGGAACGTCATCATTCGCAAGAACAGGGTGGAGATCGCGCCGAAGGCGGGGGAGGCCAAGGGATCGGTGCACGAGGATCTCATGGTCATCTACCGGCAGCCGGGCGAAACGGCGCCGCGCGCGATATATTTCGATAATGAAGGCCACGTGATCGAGTACGTCGCTTCGTTTCCCGAGAAGCAGCCGTCCGTCGTATTCGAGAGCAAGGGCGGCCAGACGATGCCCGGTTTCCGGCTCGTCTACGAGATGACGCCGGCGGGCGAGCTCACGATCGAGTTCCTTATCGCCCCGCCGGGCGGGGAGTTCAAGAGCTACACGAAGGGGACGGCCGCGCGCGAAAAGGGGCAGCAGTGAATAAAGCCGTATGTCTCATCTCTATCGCCGGGCTCGTTCTCCTCGCCGGCGCTTCGCGCGTTTTCTCCGTGACGAAGCCCTTTGAAAGCGTGGGCACACATCTCTGGAATCAAACGAATTTCCCGCGCGGGGTTCGGAACATCGGGATGGGCGCGGCCGGCGTCGCCGAGGTGCTCGGTTACAGCACGGGCTTCTTCAATCCGGCGAGCTTCGCATGGGCGGATGCGACCACCCTCGGCGCGAGCTTCAATGACTGGATTCTCGACCAAAGATTCACCGATACGAGGCTCTCCGCCGGGTATCCGGATCGGCGCGATGGGAATGCGGGCGTCTGGCGGTTCGGAGGCTCCGTGGCTTATTCGACGGAAACCGCAGATTTCGAATGCTCGCCGACGATCATCATGCCTTGTAAAAAGATACATGAACGGGACTACTCCATCTCGGGCTCTTTCGCCGCGGTGGCGCGGATGGGCGTATGGGAGATCGGTTTCGGCGGGACCGCCAAGTACGTCGAGACGAAGACGTTCGGGCGTTACGTCACCTGGGCGTTTGACCTGGGAGCCATTGCGGCCGCGGATCTTTTCCACGAGAATGGCTGCGGCATCCGTCCGCGCGCCGGGGTCGCATTCAAGAACCTCGGGAGAGACATTCGATTAGGTTCTCTTTCGATCAGCCAGCCGGGGGAGAACCGCTACGGGGTAGGGCT
>JBGPBA010000290.1:0-2897 GCA_041481005.1 Candidatus Krumholzibacteriia bacterium
CTTCGTGCACCGTGTCCTCACGGCGGTTCGCACGCGCACGACGATTGGGACGCTGCCGCCCGGCGCCGCGGCCCCGCCGTCGGCATTCTTCCATTCGCCCGCCGACGTCGCCCGCGCGTTTCACGACGATCCCGCCTCGATGGCGGTGGCCCTCGAGATCGCCGATCGCTGCCGATTCGACCTCGACCTCCACTCGCGCAAGCTCCCGAGATTCGCCCTCGCGCCGGGGGAGGAGTCATTCGCTACGCTCCGCCAGCTCGCGCTCAAAGGCTTGCAGGAGAGAATGGGCCCCGGTGGCGCCTCATTCTCCGAAGAGACCTCCCGGGCGCTTCGCTCGCTCGGTCTGCCCGGCGGCGCGGAGCGTCCCGCGTCATTCTCCGAAGAAATCCCCCGCGCCGCCATCCCGCCCGACGAATGGCGCTGCGCGATGGATACCCTCGAGCGCGAGCTCGCCGTCATTCGCGCGAAGGGGCTCGCCGATTACTTCCTCATCTGCTGGGACATCGTTCGCTACGCCCGCAACCGCGGGATGCGCTCCGTCGGGCGCGGCTCGGCCGGCAACAGCCTCGTCTCGTACGCCCTGCGCATCACGCACGTGAATCCGCTCAGGCACAACCTTTTCTTCGAGCGCTTCCTCAACCCCGAGCGCGAGCATCTGCCCGATTTCGACATAGACTTCGGCACGGACGACCGCGAGGAGGTGCTCCGCTACATCTTCCGCCGCTACGGCGCGGAGCGCGTCGCGATGATCGGGACGTACTCCACGCTCAAGGCGCGCGCGGCGCTCCGCGAGATTACGAAGGCGCTCGGCATCCCGGAGGGTGAGGTCGCCCCCTACATCGAGCGCCTGCCCTATTTCGCCTCGATCGATCAGCTCGAGGAGGAATGCGCCATCTCGCCCGCCTCATCCGGCATCCCGTTCGACCGCGAGCCGCTGCGAACGATCTTCGCCCTCGCCCGCGCGGTCGGGGAGTTCCCGCGCCACATGGCGACCCACCCGTGCGGCCTCGTCATCTGCCCCACGCCGATCACCGATTTCGTGCCGCTCCAGCGCGGCGACAAAGGCTACGAGATCACGCAGTGGTCGATGCACGAGGTCGAGGAGGCGGGGTTCCTCAAGGTCGATATCATCGGGCAGAAGGGGCTCGCCGTCATCCAGGAGGCGGGAGCGATGGCCGAGGAGAACGAGGGGCGCCCGATCCACGCCGAGCGGATCGATTACCTGAACGACCCCGCGACGAAGGATCTGATCCGCAGGGGCGGGAGCGAGGGCTGCTTCTACATCGAATCGCCCGGGATGATTCAGCTCATCCGCCAGGCGCGCTGCGACGATTTCGAGGTGCTCACGGCGCTCTCGTCGATCATCCGCCCCGGCGTGTCAAGCTACGGCGGGAAGCGCCAGTATCTCCACAGGCACCTCGGGCTCGAGCCGGTCGCGCTCATTCACCCGGCGCTCGAGCCGGTGCTCGCCGACACGTGCGGCTGTCTCATCTATCAGGAGCAGGTGATCCGCATCGCCGTCGCGGTCGCGGGGATGAGCTATGGGGAGGCGGACGGCCTTCGCCGCTGCATGTCGTTCAAGAACGTCGACGACGAGACGATGATGAACTACCGCGACTCCTTCATGCGCGGGGCGCTCGGGCGCGGCATCCCCGAAGAGACGGCGCGAGAGATCTTTCGCCAGATCACCTCGTTCGCCGGCTACGCCTTCTGCAAGGCGCACTCGGCGTCATTCGCGCTTGAGTCGTTCGAGACCGCGTACTGGAAGACGCACTACCCGGCCGAGTTCATGGCGGCCGTGCTTTCGAACGGCGGCGGCTACTACTCGCAGATGGAGTACCTCGAGGAGGCGCGCAGGCTCGGGCTCGAGATCTTGCCGCCGTGCGTGAATGAGAGCCGGGTGCGCCACCACGGCCGCGGGCGGCGGCTTCGCGTCGGGCTCATGCAGGTGAAGGGGCTTTCCGCGGAGACGGCGGAGAAGATCGTGGCGGGGCGGCCGTACGGATCGCTTGCCGAATTTCTCGAGAAGGTGCCGGCGTCGAAGGACGAGGTCGAGACGCTCATTCGCTCCGGGGCGATGGGGAGCTTCGGGCGGACGCGGCCCGAGCTTCTGTGGGAGCTTCGGATCTTGCGGCCCGCGGCGGGAGGCGGCGCGGGTGACGGATCGCGGGCTCGGGTGAATGATCGGCGCGGCGGTTCGACGGGGCTTAGCGCCCGCGGGCGGCTTTCGGCGCAGACGAGTGCGAATGCTCCATCCGCGGCCGCGCTCATCAGCGAGCTTCCCCACATCCCCGAGTACGACCTGCGCAGGCGAATCGCCCTCGAGTACGACACGCTCGATCTCTGCGTGAGCGCCCATCCCCTCGCGATGTTCGAGGATGAGATGGCACAGGTCGCGCGCACGCGCCGCCTCACGCGCTCGATCGATCTCGCGGGCTGCGTGGGGCGCGAGGTCGAGATCATCGGCTGGGAGGTGACGTGGAAAGCGGCGCGCACCTCGGAAAAGATGGAGGAGATGGTCTTCGTGACCTTCTCGGACCAGTGGGGGCGGTTCGAGGGGACGTTCTTCCCCGCCGCCTATCGCCGCAGCGCCGGCACGCTCATGCGAGGGCC
This sequence comes from Candidatus Krumholzibacteriia bacterium, assembly GCA_041481005.1. GTDB lineage: Bacteria > Krumholzibacteriota > Krumholzibacteriia > Krumholzibacteriales > Krumholzibacteriaceae > SSS58A. Next base: position 2,614 of record JBGPBA010000290.1, read on the forward strand.
GGGGCCGTTTCTCATCCGGGGGCGGGTCGAGAGCGAGCTCGGGGTGGAGAGCCTGGTGGCGATTGAGGTTAATCTAACTCACGACATGGCAGGTGGATAACTATCAAAGAATAAAAGGCGCACTCATATCCAAGAATTTCCAGAATCATAACAAGAAATTCAGATAGCTCCCAAACGATGCGACTTCGCGGATTTCTTGCCGGCACCACGAAGTTGTCTGGTACGCAGTGTTCCACCAGTCGTGTCGCACAAGCCGCTTGACAGCCCGGTGGTTTTATCAGAGA
>JBGPBA010000291.1:0-2894 GCA_041481005.1 Candidatus Krumholzibacteriia bacterium
TTGATGGGAGTTGATGGATAGGGCACAGGAGTGATGACAAAACGCCGCCCATGGCGGCGGATAACGAAAAGGCCCTAGGTGTCAGCTCGCATTCCCTCATAGTGAGACGCCGCGGCTTCTTAAACGCCTCATGAGATCCCGTGGCGTCTCTTCTTATTTGGCGGAATCCGCGTCTACGGGGCGCCCGCCCCCGAGGATTTCACGTCCATGAGCTCCTTGAACACGTCGAGCTCCATCTCGATCCGCCGATCCCATGAAACGAAATAGCCCCGTCCGAAATCGGCCGCCCGGCGTCCGAGGCGACGTCGCAGCTCTTCGTCGCGAACGAGCAGCTCGAGCTTCCGCGAGAATTCAGCCACGTCCCCGTTCTTGACGAGGAGCCCCGTTTCGCCGTCCCGAACAACCTCCGCCGTGCCCGAGACGTCGAACGCGACGACCGGCACGCCGCAGAGGATCGCCTCGCACGGGGGAAGGGACATGTTCGTGAGCTCGTTCGTCGCGGCGAAGACGTCACTCGCTTTGAGGAAGTTCACGACCTCGCGGTGAGGGATCACGCCGGTGAAGATGACGCGCTCGCCGAGGCCGAGTCTGCGCGCTTCGAGCTCGAGCCTTGCCCGCTCGGGGCCGTCGCCGCCGATCACGACCGCCGTCCGCTCGAGGGCCGAGGCATCCATCATCGCCACCGCCCTGAGTAAGAGCTCGATGCGCTTCGACTTGACGAGGCGGGAGAAGGTCACGATGAGCACCCGGTCGAGTGGAAGCCCCATCGCGCGGCGCACCTCTTCGCCGTTTACGGGGAGATCGGTCCACTCGGTATCCATGCCGTTCGGGAGGAAAGATATCTTGTCCTCGGGAACGCCGAAGCGCATGAGCGCCGTCCGACCTCGAGTCCCGTCATTGAGAATGATGTAGCGGTCGACGGGGAAACGGAGCGCGATGATCTGCTCGAAGCTCTTCCAGAGGTATTTCAATTTCGGGAAGTCGGACCGGCCGAGGTCCATGACGCCGAAAAGCTTCACGACGGTCGGGATGCCGAGCCGCCGGCCGATTCGATTGAGAGGATAGAACGAGTAGTGCGTGAAGCCGAGCAGGATATCGGGCTCGAGCTCGCGAGCGAGCCTTCCGAGCCTCCCCATGACGGCGAACGGGAAGAGCGCCGGCCAGAGAAATCGTCTCGCGATCTTCGGAAGCTTCTCGAGAGCGCGGAAAATGTTCGGGTAGGTGTGATAGGTGAGGAGCGCGTCCCCGAGCACCGCGTTCTTGTTCTTCGGCACGGGGATGAGGAAGTGAAGCTCGATTCCCTGTGCCGTGAGATGACGGATGAATTGAAGCTCGTCGGCGACGCCGCTCCCCTCGCCGAGAGACCAGATGTCTTCCCAGATTGAAAGGATCAGTATCTTTCGGGGACCGTGGTTCACGCGCGCCCTATTTCGCGGACTTGACCCTGTTTTTGAGGAAGCCGATCCGCTCGATCTCGACCGTCACGACGTCTCCGTCCTTGAGGAACACGGGCGGATCGCGGTAGACGCCGACCCCGGCGGGCGTCCCCGTCGAGATGATGTCGCCGGGAAGGAGCGTCATGGCGGAGGAAGCGAATGCGATGATCGCGGCGACGTTGAAGATCATGTCGGACGTGTTTCCCTCCTGCATGATCGTATCATTGAGCCTTTGTCTGACTGTGAGGGCGGGCGAATCGCCGATCTCGTTCGGCGTCACGATCCACGGCCCGCACGGCGCGAATGTGTCGAAGCTCTTCGCCCTGAACCACTGCTTGTCCTCCCGCTGAGCCGCGCGTGCGCTCACGTCGTTCATCGCCATGTAGCCGGCCACGTAGTTGAGCGCCTCGGCCTCGGGAATCCCGATCCCCTCGCGGCCGATGACGACGGCGAGCTCGGCCTCCGCGTCGACCTGCTCGATCGTAGGGCGAATGACGATCTCGTCGTAGGGGCCGGTCAGCGCGCTCGGCGCCTTGGCGAAGAGGATCGGATGCGGGGGAGGCTCCTTGTGCTGCTCCGCCGCGTGGCCGCGGTAGTTGATGCCGAGGCAGATGATCTTGCTCGGGTTTTGAATCGGCGGATAGAGGCGCACGCCCTTGAGCGGCCGAAAATGCTGCTTGTCGATCTCGACCGCGTTGTCCGCGAGGTTCTGGACCTCGGGGAGAAGTCCCCGCCGCAGGAGCTCTTCGATGCATGTCGGCAGAAAGGGCTGCGCCGTCGTGACGTCGAGGATCATGTCCCCGATGATCGCGCCGACGTGCCGTCCATTGTTCTCGAATGACGCGAGCTTCATTGCTCCGCCTTCGTGCCGATGAGCTTGGTAAGCCGCCGCTCGAGCTCCCGCGCGTCGATGAACCCGACCGTTCTCAGGTCTCGGACCTCGGCGCCCGTGCGGTCGATGAAGATGATAGTCGGTAATCCGCCAACGCCGAAGCGTTTTCTGATCGCCTCCGTCTCCGCGCCCGGTTTTGTGAGGTCGACCCTGAGCGGTACGACCTTCCCGAGGAGCTCTTGCACCTTGGCGTCGGGGAAGGTCTTCTTGTCGAGTTCGTGACAAATGAAACACCACGCGGCCGAGAAATCGATGAGGACGGGTTTTCCCTCCCGAGCGGCTTGCGCGAGGCTCTCCTCGCTGTAAGGCCGCCACGGGATGCCGCTCTCCCCGGCGCCCGATGTTCCGCGAGGCGCCGGTATGATGAGAAGCGCGAGGCCGATCGCGATCCCGATCACCCCCACGACGCGCCGCACGGCCCGAAAGGCCCCTGCCGCCTTGACGCTCCGGTCGAACCAGCCGAGGTAGAAGCCGGCGATCAGCGCGATGAACGCGTACCCGATCCGGACGAGGCGGGGACTCAAGAGATTGCGCGCGAAGTAGAGCGCCATGGCGATGAGGATAAA
>JBGPBA010000292.1:0-2885 GCA_041481005.1 Candidatus Krumholzibacteriia bacterium
CAGATCAATACGGGAGGTCTCGCGGAAGACGGCTCCGACGCGGTCTCGGACCTCACCTACCTCATCCTCGACGTGATCGAGGAGATGCGGCTGCTCCAACCGAGCTCGTCGATTCAGGTGAGCAAGAAGAGCCCCGACGCGTTCATCAAGCGCGCGGCCCGGATCATTCGAACGGGATTCGGGCAGCCGTCCGTGTTCAACGCGGACCTCATCGTCGAGGAGCTCGTGCGGCAGGGGAAATCGATCGTCGACGCGCGCGCCGGCGGCTCGAGCGGCTGCGTCGAGGTCGGCGCGTTCGGCAAGGAAAGCTACATTCTCACGGGTTACTTCAACATGCCGAAGGTGCTCGAGATCGCCCTTCATAACGGCGTCGATCCGGCGACGGGCAGGCGCCTCGGGCCCGAGACGGGCGACCCCGCGCGCTTCGAGAGCTACGACGAGCTCTTCGAGGCCTACCAGAAGCAGCTTCGCCATTTCATCGACGTCAAGATACGGGGGAATAACGTCATCGAGAGGCTTTACGCCGAGTATATGCCGGCCCCCTTCCTCTCGATCGTCATCGACGACTGCATCGCGAAGGGGATGGACTATCACGAGGGCGGCGCGCGGTACAATACGAGCTACATCCAGGGCGTCGGGCTCGGCACGATCACCGACTCGATGGCGGCGATCAAGTACCACGCATTCGACAAGAAGACGCTGACCCTGAAGGATCTCCTCGCCGCGATGAGCGACGACTTCCGAGGCAGCGAGAGGCTTCGCCAGATGCTCCTCAACAGGACCCCGCGCTACGGCAATGACGATGACTATCCGGACGGCGTCATGAGAACCATCTTCGACGCCTACTTCGACGCGATCGACGGCAGGCCGAACACGAAGGGCGGCGCCTACCACATCAACCTGCTGCCCACGACGGTGCACATCTATTTCGGCTCCGTCGTCGGGGCGACCTCCGACGGCCGCAAGGCGGCCCAGCCGCTATCGGAGGGGGTCTCGCCGGTGCAGGGAGCCGATCGGCGCGGGCCGACCGCCGTTCTCAAGTCGGTCGCGAGAATGGACCACGTCCGCACGGGCGGCACCCTTCTCAATCAGAAGTTCACGCCCCAGGTTCTCAAGGACGAGGTGGGACTCGACAGGCTCGTGCAGCTCATCCGGACGTACTTTAAGCTCGGCGGCCATCACGTGCAGTTCAACGTGGTCGATGCCGCGACGCTCCGTGCGGCTCAGGAGAACCCCGAGCAGCACCGCGACCTGATCGTCCGCGTGGCGGGCTACAGCGACTATTTCTGCGATCTTGGAAAAGCGCTCCAGGACGAGATCATCGCCCGCACGGAGCACGAGGCCTTCTAGCGCGGCGGCCCCAACGGAGGAAACCATGGAGAAATACTCGAAGTACATAAAGAGCGCGAAGAAGCTCGGCGCAATGGAGGCGAAGATCATCTCGCCTCGGACCGTCGTCACCGCCGAATGGGTGCGGATGAAGTGCCAGTTCGGCTGCGGCGGCTACGCGCGTTCCCTCACATGCCCGCCGTATTCGCCGACCCCCGCGCAGACGAAGAAGATGCTCGCCGAGTATCGGCACGCACTCCTCGTCCACGGGAACAAGTACACGGACGTTCGCGCCATCGTGACGGCTCTCGAGCGCGAAGCCTTCCTCGACGGCTACTGGAAGGCCTTCGCGATGGCTTCGGGGCCGTGCGAATACTGCAAGGCCTGCGGGGTGACCTGCCGGCATCCCGAGAAGGCCCGACCGTCAATGGAGGCCTGCGGCATCGACGTTTTCAGCACCGTCCGTGCGAATGGCTGCCCGATAAAGGTCGTCACCTCGAGACGCCAGCAGACTGACTATTACGGGCTACTACTTCTCGAATAGGCTCGAATCGGATATGAACCCGGAGTGTGTCCGGTTGAATGAGCCCCTGCGATGCGATAGAAGAGAGACTTATGAACCGGTGCTCAGTCTGCATTTTGCCGGAAACCTACCCGGGCATCCGATTTAATTCGCAAGGCGTTTGCAATCAATGTGTTACATACAAAACGCGGCCGCTTCTTCCCGAAAACGAGTTCTATGAGATTCTCGATCGCCACCGTGGAAAACATGAAGAATATGATTGCATCGTCGCCCTTAGCGGCGGCAGGGATAGCTCGTATGTTCTGTGGCTCGCCAAGAGAAAGCTCGGGCTTCGCGTCCTTGCGTGTTTCGTCGACAATGGCTATGCCCCCGATCAGACGAGGGCGAACATCAGGAACGCCGTCGATGCGTTGGGCGTCGATCTCCTGGTGAAGAAGCACGATCATGTAAAGAACTGCTTCCGACATTCGCTGAAGTCGTGGATCAAGAAGCCCGCGCCCGGGATGATCGGACTTCTCTGCGGCGGATGCGTGTACGGTCTCAAGCGCGCCCTCGCCGAGGCCGCCGCCGAGAATCATATTCCCCTCATGCTGTACGGCGTAGGAGAGCCCGAACCCGCGACGAGCTTCGCGGAAAAATTGCTGATGAAGAATTCCGATGACAAGCTCAACCAGTTTGCTCTCGCTGCGGGATTCGCTTCGAATCTGTTCGCCAACCCTTCCTACCTGATGAACCGGCGGGCCGCCGCGACGTATTTCAAGGAGTTCGCATTTCGATGGTCCCCCCGGCTGCGGGGCCTCATGTTGCGGAATGTCGCCTACCCCGAGTTCAGACTGCTCGAGCCGTTCTACTACCTCGGGTGGGATGAACGGGAGATATCCTCTGTGATCGAGCGAGAGCTGGGTTGGCGAAAAATCGCGTATGTAGGTTCGACATGGCGCTCCGACTGCGAGATCGCGACTCTGAAGAACTATCTGTACACATCCACGCTCGGATTCTCCAAGGTCGACGAGTTCATGAGCACCATGATTCG
>JBGPBA010000293.1:0-2882 GCA_041481005.1 Candidatus Krumholzibacteriia bacterium
CCCCCGTCTCGGCCGCGAGAGGCGAGATCGTGTGGGTGAACGCCGATTGCCGCAAGGAGATGGAGCTCTTCAACGATCCGAACTGCCAACCGAAGGGAGAGCTCAGGGACTACCAGACCGGCGTGGACGGCAAGGAGCATCACGTGAACTGGCTCGTCGGCTCCGCGCCGCCGCCGCCGAAGACAAGGATCATCCCGGGAGAGCATGAGGTTACCATCCTCTGGGACAACTTCAGCGAGGTGACCCCGGACGTGAGCACCCTCGAGTTCGATTTCGAGGGGTACCGGATCTGGCGGGCCGACGGATGGGATCGTCCGTTCGGCACCTCGGTCCTCAGCGGCCCGAGCCGGGATCTCTGGCAGCTGCTCGAGGAGCGCGATTACGTGAACGGCGTCCCGCCCGACCACGATTTCCGGTCGCCGTGGACGGGGCTTGAGGGTGGGGGCTGGCAGTACGAGCCGCTCAGCAACCTCCCCGAGAAGGCCAAGCTCATCGCCTATTTCAAACAGAGCCTGCTCTACAATCCTCTGGATAAGGTTCCGTGCCCGCCCGGGCTCACGCAGGCCGAGTGCGACACGCTCGAAGCTCTCGCCCGCTACAGCCTCGGCTACGAGGGAGGGCTCCAGTATTACAAGTTCGTCGACCGCAGTGTGCACGACGGCATGCACTACTTCTACTCCGTCACGGCCTACGACCACGTGTCGTCGGGAGGCAGGCCGATCAAGGTCGGCTTCTTCGGCGACCCGTCGTCGAATTTCCAGTACGTGACCCCGCTCTCGGCGGCGCAGCCGAGCGAGAGCTTCCGCGACAAGAGCGTGTACGTCGTTCCGAACCCGGCGACGAGAACAACGATGGAGCCGTGGCAGCTTTTCCCGAACCAGGACGATCCGACCGGCATCAAGGTGGAGTTCCGGAACCTGCCGCGCACCCAGGTGACGGTGCGGATATTTACCCTCGCGGGAGATCTCGTCCAGGTGCTCGTGCACGACGGAAGCGCGGGGGACGGAACGCTCAAGTGGGATCTCGTTTCGAGGAACGGGCAGGACGTGACGAGCGGGGTGTACCTGTTCTCCGTCGAGCCCGATGATAAGAAATTCCCGAGGACGATCGGGAAGTTCGTCGTGATCAGGTAACGGAGGATATGATCATCGTTCTCTTTGAGGAGGTTTGGTGATGAAGCGCACGATTATCGTGGGGATGATTCTGATGCTGCTCGTCCCCGCACTGGTGTCCGCGACGACGAAGCCGTTCGAGAAGGTCGGCACGTTCGCGGCACAGTTCCTGAAGATCGGCCCGAGCGCGAGAGCGATCGGGATGGGGGGCGCTTACACGGCGGTCTCCAACGACGCGTCGTCGATCTTTTGGAACCCCGCGGGGATGGTGGAGATGACGAGGACGCAGGTGACGCTGAACGACGTGGTGTGGCCGGCCGACATCCAGCTCTATTACGCCGCGGCGATTTTCAGCACGCCGTATCTCCCGGGAACGTTCGGCCTCAGCGCCCGGGCGCTCACCATGGACCCCCAGGTGGAGAGGACGATCTACATGCCCGAAGGCACGAACCGCACGTTCGACGCCGGTGACATGTCGTTCGGCATCTCGTACGGAATGTATTTCACCGACCGGTTCTCGGCGGGAATCACGACGAACTTCATTCACATGGGGCTCGCCGACAAAAGCGTCGAGACGCTCTCGTTCGATTTCGGACTCCTCTACCGCATCGGCATCCAGGGGATGCGGCTCGGCATGCTCGTGCAGAGCCTCGGGAGCGAAGTCAACTTCGACGACCGCACGTCCAAGCTGCCGACGATGTTCAAGGTCGGGCTCGCCGTCGACGCGTACCGGAGCGGCGCTCACACGCTGCTCGCCTCGGGCGAGTTCGCGCATCCCGTCGACAACAAGGAGCGCATGAACGTCGGCATGGAGTACACATTTAACCAGTTCTTCAGCCTCCGCGGAGGATACAATATCGGCTACGACGCGGAAGGGCTGGCGGCCGGCGTCGGTTTCAGAATCGATACGAGCCAAACGTCCGACATCTCCCTCGACTATGCCTGGGAAGATCTGCAAGAGCTCGGCTCGACGCATCGATTCAGCCTGAATTTCAGTTATTGATGAAGGTGGCCGGCAATTCGTGCCTCGCGCATGGTTCAGGAACCTCCTCATGACTTGCATCCTGCCGGTACTGCTGAGCGCGGTACCGGCAGGTGATTCTCGGGCCGATTCCGTCCGGGGCGAGGGGGACTTCGAGTTCTACCTCGGCATCGCTTCCCTCCCCACTACGGACAGCCGCACGCTCGAGCTTCTCCAGATCGCCATTCCGACCAAGGAAATCCGGTACGCCCTCGAGAACGGCGCGTTCGTCGCGGAGGTCAGGCTCTCGATTGAGATGAAGTCGGGCGACCGGAGCGTGCTCAAGCGCGTCTACCGGAAGAAAGACTCGAGGGACACGGCACCCCTCGCGCGCGACCTCTCCGGATTCCTGTTCGTCGTCGATTCCTGCTACGTCGCTCCCGGGCGGTACGAGCTCTCCGTCCGGGTCGACGATCTCAAGCGCCGCGAGAAGACGCTCATCGGGCTCATCCGGGGCTCTCACATGAACGCGGGGGCGAACGGCATCGCGATCGACGTTCCCTCGTTCCCTCGCGACCGCCTCGCCGTCGGCGACCCCGTCTTCGTTTGGGCGGGCACGAGGCTCGCGAGCTTCGTGCCGAATCCGATGGAGATATACGGCCTCAAGAAGGACACGCTCACCGTGCTTCTCTCGGCCATCGTCCCCGATACGGCGCGGGCGGATTCACTGACCATGCACGTCACGTTGAGCAAAGAGACGGGCGAGATCATGGGCTCCAATGCGTTCAAGGTCTCGGTGAGGGGAAAGC
>JBGPBA010000294.1:0-2879 GCA_041481005.1 Candidatus Krumholzibacteriia bacterium
CGGCATCGGCCGTACCGCGGCCACGAGCGCGCCGAGGCCCGGGCTGCAGATCGGGCCCGGCGGCAGGCCCTTTGTCCGGTACGTGTTGTAGGGCGACCTCACCCGCAGATCGCTGTAATGGAGCCCGCGGCGCACGCCCCCCAAGGCGTACGCGACGGTCGGATCGGCCTCGAGCCTGAGACCCTTCTTCATCCGGTTGTGGTACACGGCCGAGATGCGGAACATCTCCGATTGATCCTGCGCCTCGGCCTGAATGATCGACGCGAGCGTGACGATCTCATTCACGGAAAGGCCGGCGTCTCTCGCGTATCGCGCCACGTCGCGGTCGTAGATCTCGCGGAATCGATCGACCATCTGCTTCGCGAGCTCGCGCGACGAGAGCGGCCAGCTCAAAAGATACGTGTCGGGAAAGAGGTACCCCTCGAGCGTGGGCGCATTGATCCTCATCTGCCTGACGAACGACGTGTCTCGCGCGAGATTGTAGAACTGCGCCGAGTCGATCTCGACCTCGCGCCGCGCGGCGCTCGAGATCTCGTACAGCATGTATCCCTCGGGGATAATGAGGCGCGAGACCTCGAACTCGGCATGGGACAGCTTGTGCAGAATGGCGGCGACGCTCATCCCCTGGTCGAAGAGGTAGCGGCCCGCCTGCACATTGCGGTCTTTGTGCGACAGAACAGCCACCCAGCGGAAGAGGCGCGGGTGTTTGAGGAGCCCCGTCTTGACGAGCCTCTGCTCGACGTCGCGGAGATACTCGCCCGGGAGCACCCGGATCTCGACCCGCCGAGCCGTGCGGTCAATGCTCTCCCCGTAGTAGAGGACGCCCAGGTAGATCGCGGCGAGAAAAACCCCGCACGCGGCGAGCGCCATGATTGTCGAGAGTCTCCTCATTGCGACACCTCTTCGAGGTAGCTCTGGAGGAGGATCACGGCGGCAAGCCGGTCCACATCCTTCTTCTCGCTCTTGCGATCGCCTCCCGCGAGAACGCGTTCGGCCTCGAGGCTCGTCATGCGCTCGTCGCGAAGTACCACTTCTATCCCAAGCTTCTCCCGTATCTCGGCGGCGAGAGCGCGGGCCCGCCCCGAGCCCTCGATCTCGCCGCCCGCCATGGAGAGCGGGAGCCCGACAACGATCGTCGTCGCGCCGCTCCCCTCGATGAGCGCCCGCAAGTGATCGATGAGCTCGATGCCCCGTCCGGTCTCGAACGTCTCGAGCCCCTGCGCGGTGATCCCGAGCGGATCGCTCATCGCAAGGCCGACGCGCTTCGCGCCCGGATCGATCGCGATGATTCTCCCAGGTCTCTGCATTTTTTCGGCCATATCCGCGCCGGCCTACTCCTTCCGCCTGAGGACGAGGATCGTGAGATCGTCCCCGGCGCCCTTCGCTCCGGTGAATATGTTCACGTGCTCGACGATACGATCCATGACGTCACGCGCGCCCATTCCCCAGAGCTCCGGAAGAAGCACGTTCAACCGCTCGTCGCCGAAGAGATTGCCTCTCGGGTTCGCGGCCTCGGTGACCCCGTCGGTCATGACGACGAGTGTGTCCCCCGGGGAGAGCGCGAGGCGCCTATGCTCGTACCTGAAATCGGGCACGACCCCGAGAATGAGCCCGCTGTAGTCGAGCGTCTCCACGCGCCGATCGCCCTTGACGATCATCGGGAAGACGTGCCCCGCGTTCGTGTAGTTGAGCACGTCATTGTCCATGTCGACGCAGCCATAGAACATCGTCGCGAATTTGTCCTCGGACGTCGTTACGCACATCATCTCGTTCAGCTTACTCACGACCTCGACCGGCCACTCCATCCGATCCATGTTCGATCGCAGGCTCGCCTGGAGCGACGCCATGAGCAGGGAGGCGGGCACCCCCTTGCCCGAGACGTCGGCGACGGCGATCGCGAGGTATCGTCCCCGATGAAGGAAATCGTAGTAGTCGCCTCCCACCTGCTTGCTCGAGAGACTCATCGCCGCGACCTCGTACCGGTCGAGCACGGGCGGCTCGGAGGGAAGGAGCCTGAGCTGGATCGAGCGGGCGATGTTGAGCTCCTCCTCCATGACCCGCTTCTCGACCACCTCCTTGAGAAGCTCGATGTTGGCGAGCGAGGCGGCGATCTGAGAAGTGAGCATCGAGAGGAGCGCCTGCTCCTCGGAGGTGTAATGATTGTACTCGCGGCGCTTGCCGAGGGCCAGCGTCGCCACGCACTCGACGTCGTGAATGACGGGAACGAGGAGCTCGAACCCGGCGAAGGCTCTCACGCTGTCGGAGACCGTCTTGAGCGCTTCGGGGCTCACCCGGCGCCCGCGGCGCACGAGGACGCCGCCTCGCTGCACCGGGTACCCCATCGCCTCGAGGAAATCGAGGCGGGTCATCGGTTCCCCGGCGCGGCAGAGCGTCTCGATGCAGCGCAGGAGCTCGGGATCGTCGCCGCTCTGCTCGGCCGCGTCCCGGCTCAGGATGAGGCGCGCCTCATCCGCGTCGAACACCTCTTTGAGGACCTCCGAGATCCGCGCCTTCATGACATTCACGTCGATCATGGAGAGAAGCTCGTTCGCGAGCCCGCGAATCCGCAACCGGGGGTTGCGGTGCTCCCGTAGGAGAACGCGGTCCGCCCACTCCTCGAGCCTCCCGAGGACGGGCTGGAACGCGATGATGAACAGGATAATGAAACCGGTCTCGAGGATCTCGACCCTCGCGCCCGAGAACTGATAGAAGAAGTTCGTGATCTGGCGGATGATGATGAAGTAGACCGATGCGAAGATCGCCGCCGCTGCCGCGTAGAGGATCCCTCGCCGCGCGATGATCCGCATGTCGAGGAACTGGTACCGCACGATCGCGTAGGCGATCGAGCTCCCCCCGAGAATGAGCGTCGCGTTGATCAG
>JBGPBA010000295.1:0-2861 GCA_041481005.1 Candidatus Krumholzibacteriia bacterium
CCTGCTACTTCGGCGTCCTTCAGGACAACGGCGGCGTCCTCTCGGCCAAGAACATCTACGTCGACAACATCGAGTTCTCTCCGACGATCGATCCGCCGCCGCAAGCCTCTCGTCTCTACCGGAGCTTCCCGAACCCGTGCAACGACGGAACGACGATCGAGTTCGACGTGAAGAGCCGGGGGAGGGTGAGGCTCGACGTCTACGACGCGGCGGGAGCGCTCGTGGCGAAGATCACCGACGGAGTGGTCGACCCGGGCCGCTATCGGTTCCGCTGGGACGGCAGAAACACGAGCGGGCGGCTCGCGGCGAGCGGGGTCTACGTCTGCAGGCTCGAGGCGCCGGGGCTCAAGCAATCGGAGAAAATCGTGCTCGCGAGGTAGCCGGGCGGGCGAGCCGCACAATTGACTCTCAAATCATAAGTTAACCGCGGCACGCGCATGCGCGAAAGCGCGCCGGAGTTTACCCTTTTCTTTCGCCGCCTCCTGTTGTACTATTGGCGCGCTTTTCGGCGTTTGGTTTCCACTATCAGTTCCGCTGGTCCCGCTATCCAGCATTCATTTATGGAAGGAGGCGGTATGCACAGAGGGAAGAGGACCTCGTTACTCTTCGCGGTCGTCATGGCGGCGCTGCTCCTGCTCATGCAGGCGCCGGTCGTCGCGCAGACCCTCGAAGAGAAGGTCAAGGAATACGACCTCAAGAACGGGATGAAGTTTCTCGTCGTCGAGCGCCACGAGGCGCCGGTCGCCATCTGCGCCATCGCGTTCAACGTCGGCGCGGCGAACGAGGGCCCGAACATCACCGGCATCTCGCATCTCATCGAGCACATGATGTTCAAGGGCACGAAGATGATGGGGACGACCAACTACGAAAAGGAAATCCCCTACATCAAGCAGACCGACGAGCTCGGCGACAAGACGATCGCGCTCCGCAAGGAGATGGGCGAGTGGCGCTTCAAGGTGTTCCACGATTTCGCCCAGCAGGTGCTCTCCTCCTTCACCGAGGCGGAGAAGACGCGCACCGGCGCCAACAAGAACGAGCAGAACAAGCTCCTCGTCGAGAAGATCCGCGGGATGGCGAAGCTTCCCGACTCGCTCACGAGCTTTCCGTACCTCATCGAGGACCAGGGGAAGAATTACCTCAATATGTTCCTCGATTACGAGCTCGACTGGGGGCAGATCGCGAAGCTCTTCGACGAGCAGCGCCAGTACATGAAGAAGGACGAGCTCTGGGGAACGTACATGAACAACGGCGCCCGTTTCCTCAACGCGTTCACCTCGAACGACGCCACGGTCTACTTCGCGTACCTTCCCTCGAATCGTCTCGAGCTCTTCATGGACCTCGAGGCCGACCGCATGGAGTCGCCGATATTCCGGGAGTTTTGGACGGAACGGGACGTGATCATGGAGGAACGGCGCCTCGGCGAGAACGACCCGGACGATGAGCTCGGCGAGGCGTTCTATTCGGTCGCCTTCTCGGCGAGCCCGTACAAGTGGCCCGTGGTCGGCTGGATGAGCGACCTGCAGCGGATCAGCCGCAGGGACGTCGAGGACTACCACCGGATCCACTACTCGCCGAATAACGCGGTCGGCGTCGTCGTCGGCGACGTCACGCTCGACCAGGTCCAGAAGCTTGCCGACAAGTACTTCGGGTCCATCCCGCCGCAGCCGCAGCCGCCGCTCATCGAAACGCGCGAGCCCGAGCAGCAGGGTGAGCGTCGCGTCACCGTCGAGCACTCGGCCAACCCGAAGCTCATGATCGGATACCACAAGCCGGTTTATCCCAATCCCGACGAGGCGGCGATCAGCGTGCTCGAGAGCATCCTCGCCGAGGGACGGACCTCGCGCGTCTACAAGTCGATCTTCGAGGAGCAGCAGCTCACCGCCGAGGAGCCGCGGGTGTACGACGGCCCCGGCAACCGCTACGACAACCTCGTCGTGATCGAGGCGCTGCCGCGCGCCCCGCACACGCTCGAGGAGGTCGAGAAGGCGATCTACGGCGAGATCGACAAGATGAAGAAGGAGCCCGTGTCGGAGCGCGAGCTCCAGCGCGTCAAGAACCAGATCGACGCGAGCAACATCCGGCAGCTCGGTTCGAACATCGGTATCGCCTTCCAGGTCGCCTTCGGACAGATATTTTACGGCGACTACCATGCGATGTTCAGGAGCATCGAGCGGACGAAGAAGGTGACCGCGGCCGACATCCAGCGGGTCGCCAACAAGTACCTGACCGCGAAAAACCGCACCGTCGCGTATCGCGTCCAGATCACGACCGACGGCAAAGCGGCCGCGGGCGGCGAGGAGATCGACCGGGCGGTGCTCATGCAGTACATCCAGAGCCTTCCCAAGGAAGAGCAGGCGTCGATCTTCCAGAAAATGCAGCAGGCGAAATCCGACGACGAGCGCAAGGCGATGGCTAAGGAGCTCTGGGAGCGCGCGAAGGCCGCCCAGGGCAAGAAGTAAAGGAGTGGAACGATGAGACGACACGTCTTCGTCATACTGCTGGCCGCGGTGCTGGCCGTTTCATTCTCGTCGCTCGCGTTCGCGGGCGGCGCGAAGCGGCCGCATCCGAGCAAGCTCACGTACGCACCGCTCAAGGTGACGACGCCGCCGGTGACCGACATCGCGCTTCCGAACGGTCTCGAGGGGTTCCTCGTCGAGAACCACGAGATCCCGGTCGTCGACGTCGTTCTCCTCGTGAAGACGTATTTCCCCGACCAGGGGAAGTTCGGCCTCAACGAGATGGCGCAATGGGTGATCCGCAACGGCGGCACCGCCACGTGGCCCGGCGACAAGCTCAATGACGAGCTCGAGTTCCTCGCGGCGAGCATCGAGGTCTCGGGCGGCAACCTGAGCACGATGATC
>JBGPBA010000296.1:0-2857 GCA_041481005.1 Candidatus Krumholzibacteriia bacterium
AAGGGCCAACGGCCTTTGGCAGCGGTGTTGGGGGCGGCGCCCCTGACGAAGGAACGACCGAATATTACGCATCCGAATTTCCAACTCTTGGCACTAGCGGCACACCCGCTCGATGAGCTTGCTCCAGGGAACAATATCTCCCGCTTTGAAGAAATCGTCCTTGAAGAATGTCCCGACCGCCGCGTTGCCGTAGAACGCCGCATTTCCGCCGGCGGCGAGCACCTTCGCGTCGACCGTGTGCTGGAGCTGCGAGGCGAAAAGCTCCCCGAGCATGTAGTTGTGATAGTAGACCGGGTTCGTGACGATGTGGATCTTCGTCGCGTAATCGGGAGCGTTTCGTCCCTCGGGACGCTTCACGAACTGGTAGCGCTCG
Organism: Candidatus Krumholzibacteriia bacterium; assembly: GCA_041481005.1. Taxonomy (GTDB): domain Bacteria; phylum Krumholzibacteriota; class Krumholzibacteriia; order Krumholzibacteriales; family Krumholzibacteriaceae; genus SSS58A. Next base: position 374 of record JBGPBA010000296.1, read on the forward strand.
ACGACGTCCCACCAGAGCTTGTTGAGATCCTGGTCGGGATGCTCGTAGAGCTCGCGCTCGAAGTTGAACATCACCTGGCACCACCGCGCGAAGATGAGCTGCTTCATGCGGAGCGACTTGTTGAGCGCGGGCGTTATCTTCGCGACCTGCGCGTCGCCGAGCCCGAGCGCCGCCTTCATCCAGGCCGGATCCTGCGAGAGCCGCCCGAAGTACTCCGCCGAGGCCTCGGTCACGCACAGCGCCGGATAGGTTCTCAGCAGGAACGGGAGCGTCTGATCGATGTTCTTGTCGTAGACGCCGTGCCCGAGCTCGTGGAGGATCGTCTCCATCCAGTACGCGTTGTCCTTCATGTTGGCGAGGATGCGGATGTCGCCCGAGCGATCCATGTCGCTGCAGAAGGCGTGCGGGTTCTTGCCGACGCGCTCGTAGAGGTCGCTGCGCGCGATGATGTCCTCGACCGGCATGCCGATGCCCGCGTAGAAGACCTTCGCGATCTCGACCGGATCTTTGCCCTTGTAATATTTGTCGAGGTCGACCTCGCCGACCTGCGGCGCCTCCTGGAAGTACGGATCGTGGTAATGCCATGGGCGCAGGTCGTCGATCTTGATGCCGTACATCTTGGCGAGGTTGACGTCGAGCTCCTTCTTCATCGCGAGGAAGGGCTCGCGGGTGAGCTCGTCGAGCTCGGCGAAGAGCTTCACGAGCTCGTCCTCGTTCTGCTCGGCCAGCGTGAGCGACATCGTGTAGTAGTTCGGGAAGCCGAGCTTCACCGCCATGTCGTTTCTCAGCATGATGAGCTTCTTGAGGTCGGCCTCGACGACCGGACCGACCGACTTGCTCGCCTCCCACACCGCGCGCCTCTTGGCGCTATTCTTCTCCGTTGCGAGGATCCGGTACACGTCGTTCGTGTTGAGGGTATCCTTGCCGACGACGGGCCGGTAGGTCGTGAACTTATTCTCGGTGGCGGACGCGAGGTCGATGATCTGCTTGAGCAGCAGCGAATCGGTCTGGTTGCCCTGGTAGCGAAGGTAGAGGATATCGGCCGTCCGGGCGAGCTGCGGGTCCATGAGCTTTCCCGACTCCTTCGCCTTCTTCACGAACGCGAAGTCTTCCTTGCTCGTGTAGAGCTTCTCGAGCTTGAGCTGGAGATCGGAGTACTTCTTGTAGTCCGCCTCCTTGCCGGACAGCGACGCCTGCCAGTACGCGAGGCCCGCCCCCTTTTCGAGAGGCTGGAGCTTTGCGACGTGAGCGGTGACGAAGTCCTTGAACTGCATCTCAATGCCCTTTGAACATGAGCCGAGGGCGAAGAGCCCCACGACGAGACACGCGAGAACGACGAAACGCACACATGCTTTCATGCGACTTCCCTCCATCCATGCGTGACAGTTCCTCGCTTGTTACCCGTGCCCGGACCGCATCCGCGAGCACACCCGAAAGCGTCGGCCGAGTTTCGAACCGACATAGGGTGCAGCAGCATACAAGAACGCGTCGAATCTGGCAAGGAAACAAATGCGGGAGACCGCTCGGCCGACGAGTCGGTCGGCCGACAAGCCACTCGGCCGACGGGCCGCGCCAAGATCAGCCCTGCGGGGCCGCGGACGAGGGCCTCCTGGACACTCTTCCGTAATCGAAACGCGAGATCTTGTTCAGGACGAAAGCGAGAAGGCTCGCGAACGCGAGGAACACCAAAAAGCTCCCGACGACCGATAGTACGTCCGGCCGCCGAATGATGAAGTCGTACTTTATGAGAAACGCGCCGTGGATGAGGAAGAGCTCATACGAGTATGCGCCGAAGAAAAGCAGCAGCGCGCTCCGGCGGCCCGACTGCGCGAGCCGCGCGAGAAGGATCATGAGACCGAGGCACAGCACGATCCCGTTGACCTCGAGGATGAAATTGAAAAGGATGTTCGGGACGTGCGCAAACAGGTAGCCTTGAACGTTCTGCATACTGAAGACGATCTTGTACAAGACGACGTAGAGCACGCCGATGACGGCGAGGCGAAGAAGGCTCGACCTTCGATGAGAATAAAGCATCCCGAGGCCCTCGGAGTACCGGCCGAGGAGGCATCCGACGGGGAACCCGAAGAGCTGATACCAAGCCGCGCTCAGCTTGTAGTACGAAAGAAAGAAAAGGATGAATGCCGCGACGAAAAGAAGGACGAGGGCCCTCGTGCCCTTCAACGTTGCGTTCGCCACATAGAACAGGACGTACCAGAGGAGCAGAAGCGAAAGGTACCATCGGACGAAGTCGATACTGGTGAGCACCGGCGTGAAATTCAGCCCGAGCGAGGTCATCACGAGGTCTTTGGCGGAATACGTCCTGCCGAGGAGCAGAAAGTCGAGAACGACGAGTACGATTGGTTTATGCATAAGGGTGAAAAGTTTAGAATTTAAAAATTGTGGAATCCTTACAAAATAAATTTTTTCTCAAAATATGACTCGCCGCTTTTTGTTTTCTAACTAAAATTTTCCCTCAATCAACAC
>JBGPBA010000297.1:0-2855 GCA_041481005.1 Candidatus Krumholzibacteriia bacterium
CGCATTCGGCGAGGATCTCATCGGCGAGGACGTCGAGGCCGAAATGGAGAGACTCTTCGAACGGATCGAGAGCGGAGAGTTCGCGCGAGCATGGCTCGAGGAGAAGCGAAGCGGGGGCCGCAGGCTCGCGGAGCTCCGCGAGCGGGAGCGCAACCTCCCCATAGAAACGGTCGGGAAACGGGTGCGGGAGCGCTCCATGCGCGGGGCGCCATCCTCATCCTTGAGAACGGGGGTCGGAAAGAAATGATCCGAAGGGCAGCATTCATCGCGTTCATGATCGTCGTCGTGCTCGCCGGCGGGTGCGGGAAGGGCAAGAAGAATCAGGCCGAGGCGGAGAAGTTCCGGGTGCCCGATTCGCTGCTCGCCCCGATCGCCGGCTACCACCTCACCGTCGACACGTACGACGTTATCAAGGGCGGCGTCATGGGGAACGATCAGGTCGAGATCCACTATCCCGCGTCCGATGTCGCGCGGGCCATCGCCGTCATGACATTCGGGCAGGTGAAAGACGCGTACGAGAAGGTGGCGAAGGAAATCGGACGGCCCGCCGACGGCACGCTCGTCGTTATCGGCGCCGCCGATCTCGACGAGTACCGGGTCGTTACGCACAAGGAATGGTGGTACTACGGATTCATCAAGGGGGATACGCTTTTCTCCGAGCCGTTCGACATCATGACGAAGCGCAACATCGCGAACGTCGGCTACGCGCAGCGCATCGCCCAGATTGCGCTCAACCGCCGTTCCGGAGGCCGGATCCCGCTGTGGATGAGAGAGGCCGTCGCCTCGCGGCTCGCCGGTGAAGGAGCGATCATCAAGATGCAGTCGGAGGAGTTCCGGCTCGCCAAGCAGCGAATCGATTTCTCGCCCGAAGAGGTGGAGATCGCCATCGCCGAGGGATCCGACCGGTACAAGACGAGGATCGCCTATTACTGCGCGTACCGGATGCTCGAGAACCTTCTCGCGAACGCGTCGATGAACGACGTGTATCTTTTCATCGACAAGCTCAAGGAGGGAAGCTCGCTCGATGCGGCCTCGCAGGCGGCGTTCAGCATGAGCTACAACGCCCTTCTCGACAAGGTGCGCGTCGATAGGGGACCCGAGAGGAAATAGGATGGACCTGGAGGAAAAACGCGACGAGATCGTACGGGTCCGGTTCGCGCCGAGCCCGACGGGGCACCTCCACGTGGGAGGCGCCCGGACCGCCCTGTACAACTTCCTCTACGCGCGAAAGACGGGGGGAGTCTTCGTGCTGCGCATCGAGGACACCGACGCGCAGCGCTCGACGCGCGAATCGTTTGAGGGCATCCTGCGGGGTCTGCGTTGGCTCGGCCTCGAATGGGACGAAGGCCCCGACGTCGGGGGCGGCTACGGTCCCTACGTCCAGTCGGCGCGGAGCGTCCTGTATCATTCGGACGCCGACCGGCTGCTCGGCGACGGGAAGGCGTACCGCTGCTTCTGCACCGCCGAGGAGCTCGAGGTGCAGAAGGCGGAGTTCGAGGCGAAAAAGCTCCCGCCGAAGTACAGCGGCAGATGCCGCGGGCTCACGGCCGAGCAGGTCGACTCGAGGCTCGAGGAAGGCCTCCCGTACATCGTTCGGTTCAAGATGCCCCACGAAGGGGAGGTTCGGTTCCGGGACCTCATCCGCGGCGACTTCGCCTTCGCGAACCCCGAGCTCGATGATTTCGTCCTCATCAAATCGGACGGGCGGCCGACGTACAATTTCGCCGTTGTCGTCGACGACGCCCATATGAAGATGACGCACGTGATCCGGGGGGACGACCACATATCGAACACCCCGCGGCAGGTGCACCTGTACGAGGCGCTCGGCTACAAGCTGCCGAAGTTCGCGCACCTTCCCATGATCCTCGGGCACGACAAGACGAGGCTCAGCAAGCGCCACGGCGCGACCTCAGTCGACTACTACCGCGAGCAGCACTACCTCTCCGAGGCGATGGTGAACTACATCGCGCTGCTGGGCTGGTCGTTCGACGGCAAGCGCGAGCTCTTCACCTTCAAGGCGCTCATCGAGGCGTTCTCTCTCAAGAAGGTGTCGACGAACCCCGCCGTCTTCGATCTCACGAAGATGGAATGGATCAACGCGGAGCACTTCAAGATGCTCCCGCTCTACCGGAAGATCGAGCTCGTCTACGAGGCGCTCGAGAACGAAGGGCTCTTCCCGCCGGACTTCGAGGTCGACCTCTCGCGGCCGGTCGATCTCAAGCTCGTCGCGGGGACCGAGCCGCTGCGCGCGGAGATGCTCGACCCGGGGAAGAAAGCGTACGCGCGGGAGGTCCCGAGGCTCGCGATCATCATCGAGGTTCTCGGGAACAGGCTCAAGCTTCTCAAGGACGTCCCGAGCCTCCTTGCCTATTTCTACAAGGACGACTACCGGAGGGACGAGACCGCGGTGCGAAATCACCTCATGACGAAGGAGGCCTCCACGCGCATCGCGGCGCTCGCCGACGCGTACGAGGGGCTCCAGTACTTCGAGCGCGGCGCGGTCGAGGAGACGCTCCGCGCGCTCGCCGACCGGCTCGAGATCGAGACCGGCGAGCTTATTCATCCCTGCCGCGTCGCGCTGACGGGCAAGACCGTTTCGCCGGACATCTTCTGGGTAATCGTCATTCTCGGGAAGGCGAAGACGGTCGAGCGGCTGCGGGCGGCGTCCGCGCTCGGCGCGAAGGGGCCGGCGCGGGAATAGCGCGTGCGCGGGCGGAAAAGATGGGTTGATTTCTTGACCGTCCTCTTTTAGATTGTGTAAACGATTGGGGAGTGGTCTAAAGGCAGGACAACTGACTCTGGATCAGTTTATGGGGGTTCGATTCCTCCCTCCCCAGCCAGATTGGATGAGTGGC
>JBGPBA010000298.1:0-2854 GCA_041481005.1 Candidatus Krumholzibacteriia bacterium
CTCCATTCGCCGTGACGCTCCTCGAGGCGAGCGGGGTCGCCGATCTCGGCGACCCGAGCGCCCGATTCCCCTTCGGCTCGTTCGAAGACGCGTATTACGCGGGCGCGAACTCCGCCCTCTCCGACTCGACCCTTCCGCCCTCCTGGAGCACGCTGAACGTGCCGACCGGTGTGCGTGTCGAGGGGATCTCCACGCGATCCGGTCTCATGAGCTTCGGCGCGGGTGTGCGAGAGGTGCGCATGACGAAGAAGCTTCCCGATGCGATCGGACCCTTCAAGGACGGCGTCCTCATGGTCCCCGAGGATCACCGCGCGCTCGTCGTCGACGCGAATGGAAACGGGTGGCCGGCGGGGAGCGAGGATACGGTCTTTTCAATCGGCCGACCGGTCGTGCTGCCGCCCGCCTTTGTGGCGAATCCCACGCCCGGGAAAAGCGGATTCGTCGTCGTGGGCGAGCAGACGGGCGGATACATTCATCTTCTCAATTATGGCGAATGGAGCGAACCCGCCGGGTGGCCGACCTTCGTCGGACGGTCCCTCGCGACGCATCCCGTTCCATTCCTGCGCGGCGGGAGGCTTTTCATCGCGGCCGCCGACAGGAGCCGCGGCATCCACATCATCAATTCGGCCGGGACGGAGGTACGGGGAAGCCCTATCACGCTCCCCGACCGGGTCCTGAGCAATATCGTCCTCGCCCGCGACGGGAGCGGGGAGGGGACGGGGCTATTCCTCGTTGCGGGAACCCCCGACCCAGGGCTTCGAGCATGGCTTTTCAGGATGGACATCTTTCCCGCGGGCTCCTCGGACTCGATCGGTTTCACCGACGGATACCCGAAACGCCTGCTTCTCTCCACGGCCGACATCGAGGGCGGCATCGCGCTCGTCGGCGGGGACATCGTCCCCGAGGAGAGCGGCGACGAGGCGTTCATCCTATGTCGCGCGACCGGACGGATCATCCTTTGCGGCGCCCGTGGGGTCCTCTCCGAGCGGACGAGCGAGAGGCGCATCGTCTCGGCCCCGGCCCTCGTTGATTTGAATGGCGATTCGCAACTCGATCTCATATACTCAAATGGAGAAGGCATCTACGCGATTAGCCCTTCGGGAGCGAACCTCACGGGCTGGCCGCGGAAAGCCGGGACGATTTTCGAGCTGTCGCGCTCATCGAGCTTCGCTGCACCGGTGACCGTGCTCGAGACGGGGCGGGGGGCGGTGGTTGTCGCGGGGAGCGACGCCGGTCTTCTGTATCTCCTGGACTCGCACGGGCGGTTGATCGGCGGTTCTCCGCGGAAGGTGAGCCGATCGATCGACAATGCCGTCGAGGCATGGCAGGGAGCGTACGATGGAACCCTCTCGTACGGCGACGGGAAGCGCATCACGTGGCGCGTCGCGTTCGCGGAGTCGGGGGTCAAGACTCTCTGGACGACGATCTGGGGGGATCTTTCGCGGAGCGCGTGGGGCGGTCGAAGTGAGGGCGGAAGGGTCGCGGCGGGGGCCTGGCTCGACCTCGAGAAGGATCTCATCGTATACCCGAACCCGTCGAACGGTGAAAGAGTGGGTTTCCATTTCCTCGCCCCATCGGGCGGGGAGGCGCGCCTCCAGATCGTGACCCTGACGGGCGATCTCGTCTCCGAAAGCCGCAAGGGGCTCTCGGGGGGCGAGAACGAGTTCGTCGTGTCGATGTCGGGGAAGGCCTCGGGCATCTATCTTGCGAGGCTTGTGATCTCGGCCGAGGGCCGACGGGTCGAGGCATTCAGGAAATTCGCGATTGTGCGGTAGGCACGGAGGAGGCTTATGCGGTCCGGATTTCTCGTGACTTGGGTTGTTGCGCTGTTCGCCCTTTTTGTCGCGCCTGAGCGCGCCGCGGGCGCCTCCGACGTGCGGGAGAACGTGACGACGGCCGAGCCGTGTCCCTGCGAGGCGGCCTCCGTATTCAAGGAGAACTCTCTCGTGGCCGAGCCGCAGAAGCTCCGTCTTTTCCAGACGGTCAGGCTCTCCGGGACCCGTCTCGATATGCCGACCGTCTCCTTCTCCGACATGCGGCGCGGCACCGACGCCCCGGTTTCCGCCTGGGGTCGCACGAGGGGACGCATCGCCATCGCCGTGGCCGCTTCGGCGGTTCTTCCGGGCCTTGGCGAGCTCTACGTATACATGCACTCGCGCGATCCGTGGACGTTGGCCCGCGTTCCGCTCTTCATGGCGATGGACGGGTACTTATGGTACAGCTACGACACCAACCATTCGAAGGGGAAGGACTTCAAGAAACAATACGAGGCATACGCCGACGCGCACTGGAGCCTCGACCGGTTCCTTCAGCAGCATCCGTGCTGCGCGAGTCTCGGCGGCTGCGACAGCTGGCAGTTCTACAATAGCCTCGGTTCACAGGCTCACTGCAGCTTCAATTTCTTCATCTTCACGCCGCGCGACGCCGACCCGGAGGAGTACTACGAGAACGCGGGCAAGTACAACGCCTTCGTGTACGGGTGGGACGATTGGGCGGGCCAGAGCAGTTTCTGGACGCCGCATCGAACCTTTTATTGGGGGCTCCGGGGGGACAGCGACAGGTACCTCAAGCGCGGCGATCAGGCCGTCATGCTGCTCATCGTGAATAGGGTCGTTTCGATGATCGACGCCGGATGGGTTGCATATCGGTCGTCGAGGGGGTACGATCCCGACAAGGGATGGTCGTTCGACCTCAAGACGTTCGACGACGCGCCGACGCTCGTCGTCAGCAAGAGATTCTAGCGGAGGGAATGAATTGAAGAAGCTCGTCGCGTCGATACTGCTGGCCTCCTTCGCCTGCGTTCAGGTGCCGGGAGTCGCCTTCGCCGAGTCGGTGTTCGCCGCGGGCTCGATGA
>JBGPBA010000299.1:0-2854 GCA_041481005.1 Candidatus Krumholzibacteriia bacterium
ATCTGAGCTGCCACGCGATCGTCGATATGAAGCTATAGACGCTGTAGTCGAAGAGCTGCTTGATCGTGCGCCGGGAGACGACGGCGGCCGCGATCCTCGTCTCGGGGAATCGATGAAACACGAAGAGGAGGTTCGCACCGTACTCGAGAAGGTCGACGCAGAGGGTGATCGAGGCGAGCGCGACGATCCCGTGCCCCTCGAGGAACGCCCAGACGGTAAGCGTCGTTCTCAGGATGACCTTTACCATCCCGAACAGGTTGACGACGTCGTACCGGATGTGCGCGTACAGGAGCCCGTAGAAGGCCCGCATCGGGAATGAGGCCGCCATGTCAATTCCAACGAGGAGCACGACGAGGCGGAAGCTCTGGATGTCGGCCGGATGCCGGAAAAAAAGCGGACACGCGGCGACGACGACGGCGGTCAGCACGAGCGAGAGGAGACTGACGGCCGAGCACAGCGAGAGAGAGGAGTTGAATACCCGGTCGACCTCGGCCTGATCCTTCTGGCCGAGGGCGCGCGCGATGAACCGCTCGTTGGCCGTCGCGATGCCGAGGTCGAGGAAGCCGAAGTACCCGATCATCGTTCCGACGAAGATCCACAGACCGTACCACCGGTCGCCGAGGCACCGGATCATGAAGGGGAGCATGAAAAACGACACGGCGATGTTCAGGATCGGGCTCGCGACCCTGAAGAAGGAGCTTCGCAGGAGTTTCGAGGCAAGATCGGCCATGGCGTGATCGCGTGTTCCGATGCGCCCGGCGGCGCCCCTAGCACGTTCCGTCGAGACCGAGGCGCTCGCGCACCCGCATCACGATCTCCGGCAGCTCGGGAGTCTCGAGGCGCGCGAGCGCTTCCTCTCGGTCCATGTACCCCTCTCGGACGAGCTTCGCGAGCTCGTAGGCGTACGGATGGAAGTTGAACCGGCCCTTGTGAACCTTGTTGGCGAATGCGTTGAGGAGGCAGTTCGTCGAGTTGGGGTCGGTGTCCTCGGGCTTTCGCCAGCCGAGCGCGCCGATCTCCTCCACGATGCGGTCCTCGTCGTAGTCGAGGAAGGCGAGCGGGCTCACGTTATAGGGGAACGCATCCCCGCGGGCGAAATGGTCCTCGGTGAGGAAGTAGTTCTCGATCGCCGGTCCCGCAGCTTCACGCATCGGTTCGAGGAGAACCCTCTGCATGCTTCTGATCATCGACGGGTTGTTCTTGAAGATCGAGGCCTCGATCGGAGCCTGGCCCGGCGACCATCCGTACGCGACGAAGGGAATGCGGCCCTCGATCGCCATCCTGAGGATGACGAACTTCACGACTCCCATGCAGCTCGTGCAGATCGTGCTCGCCCGCTCGAGCGTCTTGGCGGGGTACATCTCCGTCTCGGCCGCCTTGCGGAATATCGTGCGCAGGAGGTCGAAACGCGGCTTGAACAGAATGTGGTCGACGCCGAGGCTCTCGACGACGCGCCGGATGTTCTCGATCGAGGCGGGCGACCCGAAGCCGTTGTCGAGGGTGAGGGCGAGGACCGAGAGGTCGTACTTCCGGCGAAGCACCATGAGGGTGTACGTCGAGTCCTTCCCCCCGCTGTAAGCCATGAGAGCGTCGTAGCCGCCCGGCCGGCGGTGCGAGCGAAGGAGCTCCTCGAACTTGCGCCGGTACTTCTCCTTCGATTCCTCGAGGCGTTCGCGGCCCTTGAACGCCCGGCACACGCCGCAGACCCCGTCGTCGTCGAAGTCGGCGCCGGGAAAGGTCTCGGGCAAAACGCATCGGGTGCAGATCTTCATGTCGGTTGTCCCTTCATCGCCACGGCGCCAGCGACCTCGGACGCCCGCCGCGCGGGGGCGCCGCGGCTCGGCCGGTCAGAGCTTGTTCCCGGGGTTCAGGGGAAACTCGCGGAGCATGTTCGTCGCCTCGCGCTTCCGGACGATCTCCCGCACCGCCCGGGCCACCTGCTCCGGCGTGAGACCGAGCGCCCGGGCGACCTCGCCGTGGTCGACGTCGTGCTCCGAGGCGTATATGATGTAATCGAGAATCTCGTACGGCATGCAGAAGTAGAAATCCTGGTCGCTCACGGGGAAGCTGTACGTATCGGGGCTCGGAGTCCGCTCCAGTATCTCCCGGGGGACGTTCAGGTGCCGCGCGAGGTCGTACACCTGCCGCTTGTACAGGTACGTGAGCGGCTCGATGTCGACGCCGCCGTCCCCGTACTTGACGAAGAATCCCTGGATCATCTCGGGGTAATTCGTCGCGCCGCCGACGATGTAGTAGCGGCGCTCCGCTTCGTAGTAGAGCTGCGTCATGCGGAGCCGCTGCTTGATATCGTTCGCCGCCATGAGCTGCATATAGTCGTGGTGCGCGAGCCGCTCCTTGCGCATCGTGCCGTCCGGCAGAAGCATCTCGATGTAGTAGAGGTTGAGGCGTTCACGGTCGAGAAGATCCTGCGGAAGCACGAGGCGGAACTTGTACGGCGGCCGGACGTCGGGGAACATCTTCCGGGCGATCGCGTCGCGCCGCTCGTAGACGCCGAACGACTCGATCATGGGCGTGATGTTGACCTCGTGGCATTCGATCCCGAGCGAGTCGGCGAGCTTGCGCCCGTACTCGCGGCTGACCGGGTTCGAGTCCATTTCGGGGAGCAGAAATCCGACGACCTTGTCCTGCCCGAGCGCTTTGACGGAAAGCGCCGCGGAGACGGCCGAGTCGAGCCCTCCGCTCAGGCCGATCACGATCCCCTTGCGCTTGTACCGGTTCGCGACGGCGTCGCGGATAAACGCGGCGAGCCGCGAAGACAGCTTCTCGGGATCGATCTTCAAAACGTCCTTCGTGAACGCCATGACACGTCCTTTCGGGCCGGCGCCCCTCGGCG